>NZ_VCDN01000048.1:0-84366 GCF_033949405.1 Xenorhabdus santafensis
TATTCAGGCTGAAAACAAAGTCCCAGTAACGCGCAAAATCAACGGCAAAGATCTGGCTCAAGATGTCGAGCTGACGGCCTCTGATGTCGACGCCTACAACAAGCAGGAAACAGACGGATTAATCCAGCCGGTCAAAGTGCAAGCCGAAAATGCCATGAAGCTGGCGAATACGGCCAATAACAATGCGATAACAGGCATCAATAATGTAACAAAAGCCATTGATGAAATGAAAATCGCCATTGCCGGCAAAGTTCCGGTAACTCGAAAAGTCAATGGCAAGGAATTAACTCACGATGTCGAGCTGACCGCCACTGATCTTCATGTTTACACCACTGAGGAAGTTGATAGTTTAGTTGATGAAGTTAGAAACCTAGCCAATGAAGCCAACAACAACGCGAACGGCCGAGTTCCCATGGCGCGTAAAGTGAATGGCAAAGCGCTCTCTTCCGATATCGAACTTGCCGCATCTGATATAGGGACTTATACCAAGACCGAAATCGATACTAAAATCGACAATGTTGAAGCGAAGGCTAAAGAAGCCAACAACAATGCCAACAGCCGAGTTCCTATGGAGCGTACAGTGAATGGCAAAGCGCTCTCATCAGATATTAAGCTTGCTGCATCTGATGTAGGTGCTTATACCAGAGCAGAAGTCGATACGCGTATCAACAAGGTGGATGTATTAGCCAGCAATGCCAATGGCAACGCCAATGGACGTCTGGAGAAAAACCAAAATGGCGCAGATATTCCAGATAAACAAGCTTTTGTAAGAAATATCGGTTTGGGGGATCTCGTTGGTTTAGATATCAAATCCAATCTAATCGGGGTTGATCACACTATCGTCAGGCTGGGCGAAATATTTATGATAAGCGGGCTGGCGAAGGGCCTCGAATCTATTGGTAAATATAATATTTCTGAAATTGGTGGAGTGACTTATTATACCCAGTTTTACCAAATAACACTTCCCATGACGTTACCGAACGGCATCATTTCATGTAATGCAAATATCGTTGGAGATAACTTCAATAATCAAAATCCCGGCATTCTGGCTGATGTTAAAACACGGCGTGATAATGCAAATGGAATGGGATTGTCGAAAGATACTCTGACAGTATCAATCACGACGCCACATTTAGGCTGGGAACCCGATCTTTATTATCAGGTTGTCGGGTATTAGTAGAATATGGGTGACTTATTGATAATTAGTTGACTGAAATTAAGAATTAAAACAGGTGATCGCTGAGGCGATCACCTGTTTAAACTGTCTCAGGTAGCAAACCTATAAATAAACCGGTACCAGGATTTCAGTGGCAATAATCACGACCAACAACCCCACCAGTACAGGAACTGAAGTACGTTTCACGACTTCCATCGGGGAAATTTTCGCCATCCCTGCAACAGCAACCACGACTCCGGAAACCGGGGACAAAGTACGCCCAAGATTGGAAGCCTGTAACATCGGGATTGCCAAATATGCCGGATTAGCGTCCATTTTACCCGCCAAGCGCGGAATTAACTCAACAAACGCATAAAACGGCGCATTACCTGAACCAGTCGTCATGGCAGCCAGCATAGTAATAATGACCAGTGCGATCATCATCACGATTGCCCCGGAACCAAAAGATTGCGCCATGTCAATCAACCCACTGATAAAGCCAATCGCACTCAATCCCTGAGCAAATACTCCCGCCGCTACCAGCAAGATCACGACTGTCACAAATGCATCAGCCATACCACGGTAAGCCGCTTCCAGACCATCGAAAACTTTCTTGGCACTGAAACTACGCATAAATTCAATCAATGCCGCCAACATGATGCACATCACGATAATAGTAATGATATGCAGTTCAGGCCCCCACTTACCATCAAACACCAATACACCAATCACCGGTGTAAATGGCAAAATGGCATAAAAACCCGGCGCATTGGTGGTGATTTCTTTCACATCCAGCATTTCTGTTTTTATATTTTCCCGCTTATCCAGATAACGCTGCCAGAAGAAATGTGTAATTGCCATTGCAGCAATGGCAGCGATAGAAATTGGCAAAGTCGTTTTGAACGCAAAATCAATCAATGGCATATTTGATGCCTGGGCAGCCAATACCACATCTCCTGAAGTCGGAGCCAGAATAATTGCCGCAGGTGATGCACAAATCGCTGCTGCTGCGCCTCGGCTGATCCCGACATTAACCATGACCGGAAATAGAGTTGCCATCAACAGCACCCCCAATCCCGTCGCGGAAGAAACGGCCAGAGACATCAGGCACGCTATGATATAAGCTGCAACCATCAACAAATAAGGTGAATTGATCATCTGCAATGGGCGTGAGGCAATTTTAGCCACCACGTCATTTGCGCCAATATGCGTCATATAAGCCGCAAAGCCACACAGCATCATAATCATCAAGCCAAGATCACCACTACGGCTCATCAGCAAGAATTTTATATATTCAATGATGTCTGTTACCTGCCAGCCTGTAGATGTCATGCTGGCAGGTAAAACACTTTTCCCCATTAATACGCAGGCGATCAATAACAATAAACCGCCAATCATCAAGACCCCTGTCGCAGAATAACCTTTAATTATGTAGTACCCCACTGCGATGGTTACTACAACACCAATCAAAAGTTCTAACATTTACCCTCTCTTTAACTTATTTCTGAAACTTTGAGCTATTTTTTTAATTTAAATGCATGATTAACATGCACTCTGCCCAAAAAAAGCAAGAGATTTTATGATATGTATCAAGAGAAAGTAGGTATTTTTTGATTTAAAGAGGAAAAAATGCAAATTTCGAGCGGTAATCAGATTTTTTTGCTGTAAATAGAGCCATTATTGGCTCTATTTACTATAGAAAAAGAATGCAACGTGAACATTAAGACGTTACTTTATTTTCTATTCAACAGATCCCTGAGCTTCTGGCGCTCTTCACTGCTGCTATTATTTTCCAGCCAATCTTTAATTGATTTTCTGGCTTTTTGCTGCAATTCATCACGTAGCAAGGATTCTATATTCAGCTTATATTGCAGGCTATTCCAGTCACCATAAACTCTCAATGGGATTTTTAATTCTGACAGGCGGCGCACAAACTCGTTTTGTTGGCCCCATCCCTTCGTCAGTTGAACCTGTAATGAAATGTCAGTGTTCTGTTTCAGCAAATTCGCTTTGCCTTGGCCTTGAATATTAAATATCTCGGAATTTGCAACGATTGCACTAATATCAATATCACCACGGTTTACTTGTGCTTTCATTGAGATATTTTTTGCTTCAGTAAAATCACCTGTACTTGTAGGTTGGCTGACTTTATCTGTTACACGCGAAAAAGATTGTTGAATCAATTGAGGAATATTCAACCCATCCAGACGTGCATTCTTCAAATCAATATCTAAGTTACCTTGCCAATAATGAGAAATGGCATATTCATCATAACCTTCTCCTCCAAGTTCCCCGTTTAAATTCAATTGACCATTAAATACGGATGGCAAAGCCAGTGCGGTTAATAAAGGCTTCAACTCAACTTTCTGTAAGAGTAACTTTGTGTGCAATTTGGCCGGAACAGCCGTGGCATCAATTGTAGTCGGGAATGAAAAATGCCCGCCAAGCACATGACCGTTTAATTTTGCAATTTCTGTTATGCCCGCGTGATTAGAGGCTTTCAGGTCAAGATTATCGATATTCATGCCCTGATAAATGAATTTATCCGCAGTGAACGAAACATCAGCATCAAAACCTTGCAAAGAGGTAAGATCATAATTAGGCAGGGGAGATACCGAGGTCGCAATTACCGGTTTTAATGAGTTATTTTCAATTCGGTAATCATGTTGGGCTTTGGGGTTATTTTTGGAGAGAACATCCCATCCCAATAAATTATCCAGATTCAATTTTGGTGAAGTCAGATTAATAGTGTATTGCGGCTTATCCTTCAATATAGCGGCGATATCCCCTTTCAATTCACTGTCATCATTTATCGTCAGAGCCAGATTCTGCAATGAAAAAGATTTAGGCGAAGATTGATATTTTACCGTGGCACCACCGGTTCCTCTGATTCCCTCGGAGGATGAACCAATCCTTTTTAAATGATATTCAAAGGAATTTATATCAGCGGACACCTGATTAGGATAAGCGGAGATATCTATGGAGGCATTAAGCCCAAATGCCAATTCTTGCTGGTTTTGGTTAATTTTACTGCTGAGCTCCATATCAACACGGCTTTGATCATGGCGTTCCAGCAACAAATTGATATCACGTACATTTAACTGAGTATGAGAGTCGGTTTGCCAAATAAGCAAGCTATCCACGACTTTGATTCTGGCAATATCTAATTTCCAGGCCTGATTAGCTGCCGCTACCGGATAGCGAATATCACTTTCAGGTGCAATTGGAGCGGTTTTTTTTCTTTTTGGCTCGCTATCCGGGGTGAATCGCAAAACAGCCCCTTTTAGCATCACTTCCTTAACAGAAAGTTGATGGGACAACAGTGGTAACAGTTCCACATCCAAACGCATATTTTCTGCCACAATAGCAGGTTTTTCAGCATCCTGAGCAGTCAGCGATACTTGCCCCGTCAGAATGCTCAATTTTGGCCAAACATGCCAGCGCAAATCATCCTGCAACACGAGATGGTAGCCACTCTTTTTTTGTACTTGCTTGACTATATAACCACGAAATTCATTAGGATTAACCAGCATAACCAACGCAGATAAGCCCATAACAATGACTACTAACAAAATAACGAGTGTCGTTAACAATCTTTTCATGACGTCCCCAGTCTCATGTCCACAAGATGACTATTCCTCAACAAAAAACTTTATCAGAAAAGTTAATCTTCGCTGATTCGACTGCCTACGGCTCCTTGTTGATTTTTATATTTGGCATCCTGACGTCGGTTATAAGGCCGTTCAGCAGATCCTGAAAGCGGCTCAAAGCTCAACGCACCAATGACCATGCCGGGACGCAGGGCTAAGGGCAGTTTGCCTGAATTGTAGAACTCCAGAACAATTTGCCCCTGCCAGCCCGGATCAATGCGGTGAGCAGTAACATGAACCATCAAGCCAAGGCGCGCCAGAGATGAACGCCCATCTAACCAGCCAACAACGTTATCAGGTAATGTGACAGATTCCAGCGTCACAGCCAAAGCCAATTCTCCAGGATGAAGGAAAAATGCCTCTCCATCTGGTAATGTGATTTCATCGCTCATGACCCGATCAAGTGCTGCGTTAACTTCGGCTTTGGGGCCGCTTAAATCAATGTAAGCAGCAGTATGACCACGAAAAACGCGAAACTGATTCCCAAGGCACACATCGGCAGTTGCACCGTTAATACGTTCGACAGGAGGACGTGGAGTAATTACCAATTTACCTTCATCTAGCCATTTAATAATGTCACGGTCACAGAGTCGCATTGTTTCCTCTCAAATACGATGATACTTATGAATGCCTGAAGGCATATTATTCACAAAATTGGCCAATCTTGGCTTTTAAGATATCAATGGCTACGCGGTTCTTCCCACCACGCGGAACAATAATATCGGCATATTGTTTTGATGGCTCGATAAATTGCAAGAACATTGGACGCACGGTTTTATTGTACTGTTCCATCACTGAATCCAACGAACGACCACGCTCATTTACATCACGCTTAATGCGGCGCATCAGGCAAATATCCAGTGGTGTATCGACAAATATTGAAAAATCCAGCTCTTGGCGCAAGCGCTTATCCGTTAATAGTAGAATACCTTCAAGGATAATGACTCTTTTGGGTTTAAAATGAATGGATTCGGATTTGCGGGTGTGTTCGACATAGTCATACTGCGGCAGTTCAATAGATTTCCCGGACTTAAGCGCCTGAAGATGCTCGAAAAGCAAACTGTGATCCATTGAACTTGGGTGATCGTAATTAACTTTGTAGCGTTCTTCCATCGGAGTATTGGTTTGATCTTTGTAATAGCAATCTTCTGGAATAACGCCGATATTGTGATCACCAACTTGAGCTCGTAATTCTCTATAAAGCGTGTTGGCAATAAGGCTTTTGCCTGAGGCAGAGGCACCTGAAATACCTACGATTGTACACTTGTGTGCGTCGTCAGCCATAATAGAAATAACCTGGTTAAAAAAGAAAAAAAATAAAGTGGGGACATGGCATTCAATAACGCCGTGCGTGGCGGATTATAGGGAGTTAATGGCTTCTATTCCAGAGTAAACAAGATAAGTCTCGTTTTTTTCGATGCGCTTCGCATAAAAATCCGGCAATTTGCTACCCGGATGCAGAATATTCTAAAAATAGTGTTCAAATGTAAGCACGATAACTATTTCTAAAAAAATTATCAAAACTATCCTTAAAAATCAGATAGGTTATAACGAGTCAATGAGTAACCAGCACGAATTCCCGATAATATCTAATGCTGAATCGCTCATTCAATCTGCCAGCAGCACATTTCCTTAAGAGTCGCTATAAAACAAAAATGCCGATATTCAAGATCGGCACTTTACTGTAACAAGTAGGTTAATTTAATCCGTTAACGCTTCAATTTTATCCCGGCTCAGGCCGGTACTCGTGACAATGATGTCCAAACTGACACCAAGCTGCAATAATGCGTGGGCTGTTTCCAATTTGCCTTGCTCGAGGCCTTCCAGTCGGCCTTGCTTGAAGCCTTGCTCGAAGCCTTCCTTTCGGCTTTGCTCAATCCCTTGCATAAATCCCTCCGCATACCCTTTTTGCTCAAGTTGTTCCGCGATAGTCTTCAACATTGTTTCATGCTCCGGTAATTGCTCAATCAGTTAAAAATTGTGACAAACCCAACGTACGCCCATTCAATAAACTAACGCCTAATGCTGAATCGCTTATTCAATCTGTCAGCAGCACATTTCCTTGAGAGTCGCTATAAAACAAAAATGCCGAAGTCCAAGATCGGCATTTTAATGTGAAAAGCAAATTAATTTAATGTGTTAACGCTTCAATTTTATCTCGGCTCAGGCCGGTACTCGTGACAACGATGTCCAAACTGACACCAAGCTGCAATAATGCGTGGGCTGTTTCCAATTTGCCTCGTTCGAGACCTTGTTCTAGACCTTGTTCTAGACCTCGTTCGAGACCTTGTTCTAGGCCTTGTTCGAGGCCTTCCACCCGACCTTCTTCTCTGCCTTCCACTCGGCCTTGCTCACGCCCTTTTTGCTCAAGCTGTTCCGCAATAGTCATCAACATTGTTTCATTCTCCGGTGATTGCTCAATCAGATGATGGACAAATTGTGACATATTCAACGTATGTCCATTCAATAAAATATAGCTTAATACAACATGACGCTGTTCGACGGTATTATACCCTGTATTCAAGAGAGCCACCAAATGGGGAGCCCAGTCCAATATATCCCGGCAGCGAATATGTTTCTGCACCAGCTCCAACAGAGCGATGCTTTTATGTGTCAGGATTTCTTCATCGCTCAGAACACTGACATCCACCAGCGGGAACGCCTGACGATATAAACGGGCCGCCTGTTCAGGGAACTTAAAACAGTCCAGCCATTGGTTTGAATATGGATAAGGGCGGATTTCCCCGTGATAAAACAGCAAAGGAACTACCAAAGGAAGTTCAGTGTGCCCTTTTTTAAGGTGCGCCGCCATTGCTGACATAGAATAATACATCAACCGCCAAGCCATCAGTGGGTCAGGTGTAGATTGATGCTCAATCAAACAATATATATAACCCTCTCCTTGAGTTGTCTCAACCGAGTACAACACGTCACTGTGCAACTGACGTAAATGCCGATCAACAAAACTACTGGATTCCAATTTCAGGGTGGTTAAATGACACAATGACCTGATCTCTTCAGGCAGATAAAGAGATAAAAACTCTCTGGCTGTCTCAGTCTGTGTTAAAAAATGTTTAAATAACGCATCATGATGAAGCTTTTTTGCTTTCTTTGACACAATCCGCATCTCTATTTAATAGATTGATTATTAAGCCTATTATTAAAAAACGCCCCCCTTCTCTGAGAGGCCAATCAATGTACAATATATTTTCGATTGGCCCAATATCGAACCCAGTTAATCAGTCTTGTATCAATCCTTGGCGTCGAGAACAAAAATAAGGCACCGGAGTCTTTAAAAGCCCATCTGGTGCCCATAATTTGTTAAATTATCCAGCGGTTATAGAATCTTTTACCTAATAATTTTCGCCTTTAATTATCGTTTTTCATCCCGTTATACTATCAATGCTACTGTAACTCCGCTTCGCAATTTATTTCCCCCAATGCCATGTTTAAGACTTCAGCCAGAGCCCTTTTATTTTCAGTATCTTCCATCAAGCTAAAATGATCCCCCGGAACAGCAGTTAATTGCAGCAATGAATCAGGGATGATTCACAGGGGGTGTTTTGAGGCAAAAAAAAAGCGTGATCGTTATGCCAAGAATATTAATCACGCCAATCTATTTTTAGCTGAGAAAGCGCTAACATAAAAAAGCGCCGTTCCAGATAAGTCAATAACTGAAACGGCGCCTTATTATGTGATTATCAAACAATCTGTTGATTCAAACTGCCCGGAAGGAGATTTCCGTCGGAATTTTTTCACCTTGCCAATACATCTGAGCTGAAATAGTGCCCGCAATTTCACGGTATATATCCGCAAATTCACTGTCAGGCTGGCTGCTTACCGTCGGTTCGCCGCGATCAAGATCTTCACGCAGTGAGATATGCAGTGGGATTTGCCCCAGTAATTGGCAATTATATTTTTCTGCCAGTTTTTCTGCTCCTCCTGTGCCAAAAATCGGTTCGTGATGGCCACAGTTACTGCAAATATGCGTACTCATATTTTCAACGATACCCAGCACCGGTACATTGACTTTTTGGAACATCACAATGCCTTTCATTGCATCAATCAGGGCAATATCCTGCGGTGTCGTGACAACCAATGCCCCTGTCACCGGAATATTTTGGGATAAGGTTAACTGAATGTCTCCCGTACCCGGCGGCATATCTATCACCAAATAATCTAGGTTCGGCCATAAGGTATCTTGCAACATCTGCATCAGGGCCTTGCTCGCCATCGGGCCACGCCAGACCATGGCATTATCATCGGTAACAAGGTAACCAATGGAGTTGGTTGCCATGCCATGTACCATAATCGGTGCCATGTGTTGGCCATCGGGAGAAGTCGGGCGTTCTTTGGCTGTGCCAAGCATGTTGGGAATAGACGGGCCATAAATATCCGCATCCAGAATGCCCACCTTAGCCCCTTCCTGAGCCAGCGCTAACGCCAGATTCACTGCGGTACTGGATTTACCGACTCCCCCTTTTCCAGAGCTGACAGCCACGATATTGCGCACCCCATTGACACCGGGTAAATTATTGGCTCGGCGTAACGTACTGATATCATGGAGTAATCGCCATTCAACGGATTTAGCTCCCGTCGCAGCTTGTAAAGACAGGGTTGTTTCTTTCTTCAGGATTTCGAAGGCCCGTTTCCAGACAAACGGCATAACCAGTTCAATATGCAGTACCCCATCCAGCACCGTACAATGATGCAACGCTTTCAGGGCAATCAAATCTCGCTCTAATGTCGGATGTTTGAACGTTGCCAGTACTTTTACAACATGTTCTTTCAGCAGGTCAGGATTGGTCTGCTCGGGGGATTGTGAATTCATCCCGGCTCCTTTTGATTTATCTTTTTCAACCTAAAACTGTTTAGTCATCATAACAGAAGCAAATGACTTCGGATAAGGTAACAAGTAAAAGTCGCGAAGATCTCTCGTTGCCCTAGCGGCAACGCTCTTGATCAGGTAACATCAAAAACCCTTTTCATTTTACGGAAGTAAGATCCTAACTATGTCTCAAGTCGCGAACAAATTATTGGTGACCTGTGCGTTGCCTTATGCTAACGGTCCCATCCATCTCGGTCATATTCTGGAACATATTCAGGCTGATATTTGGGTTCGTTATCATCGAATGCGCGGCAAAGAGGTTCACTTTGTCTGTGCAGATGATGCCCACGGTACACCAATCATGCTGAAAGCTCAGCAAAGTGGGATCTCGCCAGAAGAGATGATTGCCAAGGTGAGCCAGGAGCATCAGCAGGATTTTGCTGGTTTTGCTATCAGCTATGATAATTATCACTCCACGCACAGTGAAGAAAACAAAGCGTTTGCATCCCATATTTATCTGGAACTGAAAAAAAACGGTTTCATCAAGAATCGGACAATTTCTCAATTGTTCGATCCAGAGAAATGCATGTTCCTGCCAGACCGTTTCGTTAAAGGTGCCTGCCCGAAATGTAAGGCGGAAGATCAGTATGGCGATAACTGTGAAGTCTGCGGATCAACTTATTCACCTACAGAACTGATCAATCCTCGTTCCGTTGTCTCTGGTGCGACTCCAGAAATGCGCGATACCGAGCATTTCTTCTTCGATCTGCCTGCATTCAGCGATATGCTGCAAAAATGGACTCGTTCCGGCACGTTGCAAGAGCAAGTGGCGAACAAGATGCAGGAATGGTTCGATTCTGGCCTGCAACAATGGGATATCACCCGTGATGCTCCCTATTTTGGTTTTGAGATCCCTGATCAGCCGGGTAAATATTTCTACGTTTGGCTGGATGCGCCAATTGGTTATATGGGCTCATTCAAAAATCTGTGTGATAAGCGCAGCGACCTGAATTTTGACGAATTCTGGGGGAAAGATTCTAAAACGGATCTCTATCATTTTATCGGTAAAGATATCGTTTATTTCCACAGCCTGTTCTGGCCGGCAATGTTGGAAGGCAGCAATTACCGCAAACCAACGAATCTGTTTGTTCACGGCTATATCACCGTAAACGGCACCAAGATGTCCAAGTCGCGCGGAACTTTCATCAAGGCTGAAACTTACCTGAAACATCTTGATGCGGACTGCCTGCGCTATTACTACGCAGCAAAACTTTCTTCCCGCATTGATGATATTGACTTGAATCTGGAAGATTTTGCCCAGCGTGTAAACAGCGATATCGTTAACAAAGTTGTTAACCTCGCTTCACGTAATGCGGGTTTCATCAATAAACGCTTCGGCGGTAAGCTGTCTGAACAGCTCGCTGATCCTGCGCTGTACCAGAAATTTGTTGATGCCGCACAGACCATCGGGGAAGATTTCACTAGCCGCGAATTTGGCAAGGCTATCCGTGAAATCATGGCGCTGGCCGATCTTGCCAACCGTTATGTTGATGAACAAGCACCTTGGGTTGTCGCGAAACAAGAAGGTCGTGACGCTGATCTGCAAGCCATCTGTTCCATGGGAATTAACCTGTTCCGGGTACTGATGACTTACCTGAAACCGGTTCTGCCGGGCTTAACCACACGTGCGGAAGCATTCCTGAACACTGAACTGACTTGGGAAAGCATCCAACAACCTCTGCTCGGTCATAATGTTTCTCCATTCAAGGCGCTGTTTAACCGCATTGAAATGACTAAGATTGAAGCAATGGTTTCTGATTCAAAAGAAAACATCGAGCAACCCAAAACAGTCACCGGCCCGCTGGCAGATGATCCAATTCAGGACACTATTTCATTTGATGATTTTGCCAAAGTTGACCTGCGGATCGCATTGATCAAGCAGGCAGATTTTGTCGAAGGCTCAGACAAGTTACTGAAGCTCACCCTTGATCTTGGTGGCGAAACTCGTCAGGTATTCTCCGGCATCCGGTCAGCCTACCCTGATCCGAAAGCATTGGAAAATCGCCTGACAGTGATGGTTGCCAACCTTGCTCCACGCAAGATGCGTTTTGGTATTTCAGAAGGTATGGTCATGGCGGCAGGCCCCGGCGGGAAAGAAATATTCCTGTTAAGTCCGGACAGCGGTGCTCAACCGGGTATGCAAGTTAAATAATTATACCCTTCGTCTTTTAAGTTGCCTCTTTGTTGGCTGCACTCATTCACCCCAGTCACATAGTTATCTATGCTCCTGGGGTTCATTCCCTTGCCGCCGCGATGCAACTTAAAATCCATTGGGTATAGCGCATATATTAAAATTATATTGATTTTTATCAATCAAATAACAAAACGGGCCCATTTTGAGGCTCGTTTTTTAATGTAGCTGATAGAAGATTTGCAGAGTAAATCGTATGATAAAAGATTAGTCATATTGAGGAATAATCTATCATGTCTTTACAAAGCGTGCTGATGATAGGATGGCAATACCTGCGCGCATTCGCGCTGCTCTACTTATGCCTGATTGCCGGTAATTTCATTTCAGCACTACTTCTGTTCTCCCTTCCCGGCAGCATTATTGGTTTGCTCATCCTGTTTTGTTTGCTGGCATTCCAAATTATCCCTGCGCATTGGGTAAAGCCCAGTTGCAATTTACTGATGAAGAACATGACATTGCTCTTCTTGCCCATCGGGGTTGGGATAATGGATTACTATCCTCAGCTCAGCCAGCAAATACTTCCGATAGTGCTTTCCTGCATCGTCAGTACCATCATTGTCATGATTGTGGTTGCTTACAGCTCCCACTATATCCATCGCGAACGCATCGTCATTGGCTCAGAGCAAACCGGAACCGAACCCCCAACAACATTGCAAGAATCGGAAGAGAAAGAAAAATGTTAAGCCATATTTGGTGGTCACTCCCGCTAACACTGATCGTATTTTATTTTGCCAAAAAACTGTCGGTACGGCTCAAGTTACCTATTTTCAACCCCTTGTTGATATCCATAATTGTCATTATTCCCCTGCTGCTCATCACACACACTTCCTATGAGCACTATTTTGCCGGGAGCCAGATATTGAACCATTTGCTGCAACCCGCAGTTGTTGCCCTTGCTTTCCCGCTGTATGAACAGCTCCACCAGATCCGTGCCCAATGGAAATCTATCATTACCATCTGCTTCATTGGTTGTATTGTGGCTATGGTGACAGGTACTGCAATTGCATTATGGGCTGGCGCAACGCCTGAAATTGCGGCTTCCGTTCTGCCTAAATCTGTCACTACCCCAATCGCCATGGCAGTAGCCAGTTCCATTGGCGGCATTCCGGCCATCAGCGCAGCCTGTGTCATTATGGTGGGCATTTTAGGGGCAATATTCGGCCATAACCTATTCAATCTATTAAATGTAAAAACCAGGGCTTCCCGCGGATTAGCCATGGGAACAGCCGCTCATGCGGTCGGCACCGCCCGTTGTGCTGAAATAGATCATGTTGAAGGAGCATACAGCTCACTGGCTTTAATGACTTGCGGCATTATCACTTCACTGATTGCGCCTTTTCTATTTCCAGTATTACTGCATCTGTTCAGTTAATGGCTATTTTATTCATTGCTTTTTGTTAACGATCCTCTCGAATAATCACAGCCAAAATAGTTATTCAGATGTAACAATTACGTGAATTAAGTGATAAAAATAGTAAAAATTTGACATAAGTTGCTAAAATAATATCTTTATTACACAAATTTCATTAATTATTTGGCCGTTATCACATTACAAACTCGAACAGAACCCATAGAATGACCTTCAATTAATTTGGAGATCATTCTATGCAAGCTCGTTTTAACGCTATTTGGTCAGAAATTACGCCTGAACTGCAAGAAGCCCTGTTACCTTATATCAGCCATGACGATTTTCCTGCCATGCTGACAGCTGAGCAGGTTGAGTCTATCAAGCAGGCCTGCGGACTTAATGATCATGAGCTGGCACTTGCCTTACTGCCACTTGCAGCAGCCTGCTCCATCGCACCTATTTCCCGTTTTTACGTCGGTGCTGTCGCTCGGGGAGAAAGTGGTAATCTCTATTTTGGTGCCAATATGGAATTCACCGGCGTGGCATTACAACAAACCGTCCACGCAGAACAATCAGCCATCACTCATGCTTGGTTACGCGGTGAAAAGAAACTCGCTTCCATCACCATAAATTATTCGCCTTGTGGTCACTGCCGCCAATTTATGAATGAATTGAACAGCGGGATACAACTGGAAGTTTATCTTCCCAATCGGCCAAAATTGACTTTGGCCGATTATTTGCCGGAATCCTTTGGCCCACGTGATTTAACGGACATGCCACTGTTATTGGATGCAATTAATCACGGCTACCAATTGGCAACCGATGACGAACTTGTACAAACAGCATTGGATGCCGCAAACCGTAGCCATGCACCTTACAGTCACTCCCATTCCGGTATTGCATTACAGGATGCACAAGGGAAAATTTATGCCGGGCGTTACGCGGAAAATGCCGCTTTTAACCCAAGTCTGCCGCCATTGCAGGCAGCATTGATATTTATGAATATGTCTGGTGGTGATTGCCATGCCATCAAACGTGCAGTGCTGGTGGAAAGTGAAAGCAGCCACATATCACAGTGGAATGCTACAGAATCTACATTAACCGCCCTCGGTTGCACAAAAGTGGAACGGCATACATTTTAAAATGAAATAAGGGTGACTTAACAAAAAGGCAATTTATCCTCTTACCCCCCTCAAAAGGGGAAAAATAGGAAATTAAATAACATTTAATTAGCCAATTCTGTATGTTATCTCTCATTTTTACTCATGATAATGATATTTAAGTAACATTTACTGTACTTATTTTTTTTATCTTCTTAGGATCTGTTGCCGATTTTGTTATTGATTAGTTCAAAGAGTAAGCATCATGGAACTGGAACACGAAAGTAAACGTCCTCTTTATATTCCCTACGCAGGCCCGATTTTGTTGGAATTCCCTCTGCTGAATAAAGGCAGCGCCTTTACAGAAGAAGAACGCAGCAATTTCAATTTACATGGCTTACTGCCCCAGACTGTTGAAACCATAGAAGAACAGACTGAACGCGCCTATCGCCAATATCGCGATTTCAAAAATGACTCAGATAAACACATTTATCTCAGAAATATTCAGGACACCAACGAAACGTTGTTCTACAGGCTCCTTGATGCGCATCTCAGCGAAATGATGCCTATCATTTACACGCCGACGGTTGGTGAAGCGTGTGAACACTTTTCTGATATTTACCGTCGCGCCCGCGGTCTGTTTATCTCCTATCCAAACAAAGACTACATTGATGACATGCTGCAAAATGCCACCAAGCAGAATGTTAAAGTTATTGTTGTGACCGACGGTGAGCGTATCCTTGGTCTGGGTGATCAGGGGATCGGCGGGATGGGCATTCCTATCGGTAAGCTATCACTGTATACCTCCTGCGGCGGGATCAGCCCAGCTTATACCTTACCGGTTGTACTGGATGTCGGTACAAACAACCCTCAGCGTTTAAATGACCCTTTGTACATGGGCTGGCGTCATCCACGTATCACAGGCAAAGAATATGATGAATTCGTGGATGAGTTCATTCAAGCCGTGAAACGCCGCTGGCCGAACGTATTGCTGCAATTCGAAGACTTTGCCCAGCAAAACGCCATGCCACTGTTGAGCCGCTACCGTGATGAACTTTGCTGCTTCAATGATGATATTCAGGGCACCGCTGCTGTAGCTCTGGGCAGTCTGATCGCCGCCAGCCGCGCTGCTGGTCGTCAATTGAAAGATCAGGTTGTGACATTCCTCGGTGCAGGCTCTGCGGGCTGTGGTATTGCTGAGCAGATTATTGCGCAGATGAAATCCGAAGGACTGAGTGATGAGCAAGCCCGTGCTCGTGTATTTATGGTTGACCGTTTTGGCCTGCTGACAGATAAGCAGCCAAATTTGTTGGATTTCCAGAGCGTATTGGTACAAAAAAGCTCAACGTTGCAATCGTGGGATGTCAGCAATGATTCCCTCTCGTTGATGGATGTGGTTCGAAACGCGAAACCAACCGTTTTGATTGGTGTTTCTGGTCAATCAGGTTTGTTCACGGAAGAGATCATCCGTGAAATGCACGCACATTGCGAACGTCCAATCGTGATGCCTTTGTCCAACCCGACTTCCCGTGTTGAAGCACGTCCTGAAGACATCATTAAATGGACGGATGGCAAGGCACTGGTTGCAACAGGAAGCCCGTTTGCTCCGGTAAAATACAAAGATCAGGAATACCCAATCGCGCAGTGCAACAACTCCTATATCTTCCCGGGTATTGGTTTGGGCGTCATTGCTTCCGGTGCCAAACGTGTTACAGATGACATGTTGATGGCTTCCAGCCGGGCATTGGCAGATTGCTCACCGTTAGCGCAAACAGGTTCGGGGCCATTATTGCCACCCATTGATGACATTCAGGATGTTTCCCGCAAAATCGCTAAAGAAGTGGCAAAAAAAGCCCAAATTCAAGGCGTTGCGATTGTTACATCAGAAGATGCATTGGATGAAGCGATTGAGCGCAATTTCTGGAAACCAGAATATCGCGTCTATAAACGCACCTCATTCTGATATAGCCTTCGTCTTTCAAGTTGCATCGCGGCGGCAAGTGAATTCATCCACAGAAGCATAGATAACCGTATGTTGATAAACACGGTGACTGGGGTGAATGCGTGCAGCCAACAAAGAGGCAACTTGAAAACTATTGGGTATAAGTTCGTTGTAAATTTCAAGTTGCAGCCTTGCTGGCTGCAACTTGAAAGATAAATAATTTTGACAAGCTCAATGCCTCTGCTTCTGTATTTTTACTAAAGATCAACTTTTAATCTCCGACTAAACTTTCTCTATAGTTGTGAAATTCGCAGCTTGCTTCGGTATTTCAAGTAAAGTAGCCTTTAGGACATTGGCTCATCAGTATATATAAGGCAAACATAAATCATGTGGAAACGCTTGATTACTGGTCTCATTCTTATCATTGCTGTCCTTATTCTGACAGCCATTATGCTTGATCGTTGGATTAGCTGGAAAACGGCCCCTTACATTTTTGATGACCTCAGGCAGCTTCCTGCCAGAGAAGTCGGTATGGTGCTTGGCACATCTAAATATTATAAGAGCGGTAAATATAACCAATACTATTTTTACCGGATCCAAGGTGCCGCTAACGCTTACAACAGTGGCAAAATTAAATATTTGCTGCTCAGTGGTGACAATGCCCAGCACAATTACAATGAACCGATTACGATGCGCAAGGATTTAATTAAAGCAGGAATCCCGGCCAGCAGTATTGTGATGGATTTTGCCGGTTTCAGAACACTGGATTCGATTGTCAGAACGCGCAAGGTTTTCGATACCAATGATTTCACGATCATCACCCAGCGCTTCCATTGTGAACGCGCTCTGTTCATTGCCATGCACTTGGGGATAGAAGCACAATGTTATGCGGTGCCTTCACCCAAAAATATGATGACGGTTCGTGTCAGGGAAGTACTTGCCCGTCTGGGTGCCTTGACTGATCTCTATATTTTAAAACGTGAGCCTCGTTTTTTAGGCCCGTTGATGCCAATCCCGACATTCAATAGCGTACCCAGTGATATCCAAGGCTACCCTGCTGTATCACCAGAAGAGTTACAGGAATTAGAAAAGAAGAATCGCAAAGAGCCGGAGCGATAAGCTCCGGTTCACAGGTTATTGACAAAATCTGGATTCAGGTATTCGTCAATAAAGCATCAAAAGCGGAAATAATGTTATTTCTGGATCCAGTGACATTACAAATGAAGTCCATTTTATTGATTTTCTTGGCTTCAAGAAAAGTCATTGCTGGGGTAAACACATAATAATCTGCACCGTTAACACTGACGATTGGAGTTATACGTTTTTGATTGAGACTCAAATCATTTTTAGATACCAACGGAACAATTAACCTAGTTGATAAATCATCAAAATAGTCATGTTGAATGATCAGATAATAAGGCCAAAGCTGGTTAGATTTAGCTGAGGGATTACGGTAAACATCAAACTGTGACATTACAAACTCCCGAAAAAGTCATCATCCTTAAGCATTCCTGCGCGCTCCATAAAAGCATTCATAGTTTGCATATCTTGTTTTTCCTTCGATTGTTCACTTTTTCTAGCCTCTATTTCCTGAGCCAACAGCCTATCCAACGTTGCTGACAGATTAATGTTCATACTGCGGGCAGTTTCAACCAAAGCAGCCGTCAGGTATACATTGGTACTTTTTTTTGTGTTATGGCGGGAAGTTGTCGAAGTTCTCATGATGATGTCTCTTATGCGCATAAGTCTGCGCATAATTATGTCCATAATAGGATAAAAAATCAACAGCAGTGATATGTTGATTCAATCAGGTTCAAATAGAAAGTGTATTGAACTTCGAGATTAATTTCCCAAAAAAACACGTTATTAATTGCCCTATTAATACAAAGCGATACGGGTGTGTTATTGGTACACGTGAATTAGTTATTCACCCTCATTATGTTTTAGTTTATGGCTTACACTATGAGATAGTCAGAATCCTTTGTGTATACCCGTCGTTTTTCAAGTTGCCTCTTGACTGGCTGTACATCTTGAAATCCATAAGGCATCGAATAATGAAATGAATAATTCGTTAGTATTTCTAATTATTTTTAGGATGAAAGTAGGAAGGGTGGATAGTTGCCAATCCATTATGCTCATAAAAATACAAATTCTGCTGTTTTCAACGGAGTTTGTTAGCAATCTGAAACAGAGCCTATCAAATAGGCTCTGTTTCATCATAGAACGGGTTTAACCTTACGCCAATTTCGACGTTAAGCTACGCCACAGCTTTTCCATCGGCCCTTGTCGATAACGCTTCAACCACCAGCAAGCAAACGCAATATTCAATCCCCAAATAATGGGAACAAATATCATCAGTTCTAAGCGGGTAAAATGATCAAATAACGCCAAACGATAAAAAAGCGTGGTGCAAACCAAAGATTGCAGCAAGTAGCTGCTCAATGACATTCTTCCGACCTGCCGCAACCAGAAAGCCAGCCGCCAGCTCGAAATCACAGACCAAAACCCATAAATAAAGGCAATATAGCCAAATACCAACAACGGGGTCGCCAATTCAGTAATGGTATAGCGGACAGTCCAGGATGCAAAATAACTGTATGGATATAAAAACTGGATCGACAAAGCAACACAATGTATCGCCACACCAACAGGAATCAAGCTTAATGCGATATGACGATAATGTTTGGAGCTGAATTCACCTTTCAGCCATCCATTGCGCAGCAACATAGCGCCTGTAAGCATAACGCCAATGAGTTGCCAGCCATACTGCACCACGACCACAATCATTGCACCGCTTATTTGACGAATTCTGTGGGCCATCGCCAATAGCCCGCTATCCGTTTTCCAGTTACTTTCATGAAGAATATCTTCCGGTGTAGGATGCCAGAATGCATTGTTTTCCCCCACAGGAAACAAGCCCAGAAGATAGAACATCATCACACCAAATAAGTAACAAGTGGCTCCTGTACTGAACAGTTTTTGACGGGTATTAATAAAATGCCATGCCAATAAACCCACAAGGCCATATGACAACAAAATATCGCCATCCCACAGCAAAACACCATGCAATAAGCCGATGGCAGCTAAAATCAACAACCTGGGGATATTCCAATTACTTCCCCTTTGGCGAAGTAATTCGAGTGATGCCCCAAACAATAACGTCAAGATAAATAAAAATTTTCCCTGAGCAAAAATACTCAGGACTGACCAAACCACCACATCGGAAAATGTGACAGGCTCTTTATAGAAGAGATTCATGTAAGCAGCATATGGCAATGCAAAACTGGTAATATTCAGCAACAATATCCCCAGAATGGCAAAGCCACGCATACTGTCAATTATCTCAATTCTCTGATTTATTACTCCATTGCAATTATGTTCCATGATAATAAAAGTTCATCATGACAATTGCAGATGGCGCACAGCGCGCAGGAATTCCTGCCGTGTATTCTGACTTGATTTAAATAACCCACCAAGAGATGTCGTTGTTGTGGTACTGGTTGCGTCACGAATACCGCGTGCTTTCACGCAGTAATGAACAGCATCGATGGAAACAGCAACATTGCTCGTGCCAAGCAGCGTTTGCAATGCAATCAGGATCTGCTGCGTCAAACGTTCCTGCACTTGTGGGCGCTGAGCAAAAAACTGGACAATACGGTTAATCTTAGACAATCCGATCACTTTATCTTTAGGGATATAAGAAACGGTCGCCTTACCATCAATGGTAACAAAGTGGTGTTCACAGGTGCTGGTCAGCGTGATATCACGTACTGTCACCATTTCATCCACTTTCATTTTATTTTCTATTAACGTGATTTTGGGGAAATTGCGATAGTCTAACCCTGAAAATATTTCATCTACATACATTTTCGCAATCCGACTCGGCGTATCCGCTAAGCTATCGTCGCTCAGGTCAAGACTTAACAGTTTCATAATTTCTGTCATGTGTTCCTCAATGCGCGCTTTACGTACCTCCGGTTCCAGAGTTTGCTCACGCAATGGGGTTTCAAGACCACGGGCGACCAGTGCCGAATGCACTAATGCAGCTTCAGTACTTAGGGATGACATTAGTTTCTCCAAGAGTAATACTTTCCGT
The DNA here is from genome assembly GCF_033949405.1 of Xenorhabdus santafensis. Classification (NCBI taxonomy): domain Bacteria; kingdom Pseudomonadati; phylum Pseudomonadota; class Gammaproteobacteria; order Enterobacterales; family Morganellaceae; genus Xenorhabdus; species Xenorhabdus santafensis. Next base: position 20,372 of record NZ_VCDN01000048.1, read on the forward strand.
CACTCGACGGGAAATCGAGATCTCATTTACGCAGATATATAACACTTCCATATTATATCTGTACACAGCCATAGATCCGCGCACAACTATATATCGGAGAAAAACTATATATCCAAGCATAACTATACCTTCAGGTTATCAATGAGCCAAATCAAGATAGCTCACGATCATTATGGCTACGGTAAAATACCAGCAACCCGGCAATGACCAAACCAATAAATGCGATATAAAGGGCTGGCTCTAATTTTCCGGTTAACCACGTTGACGAGGCTGACACCATTGGCCCAACCAATTGCCCCAGCGCATAGCCTGTAGTCAACAGCCCAGCCATGTAACGGGCGTGTTCGGGCGCCAGTTCACGACCATACTGTAAAGCCAACTGCACCACGCACATAAACCCGCCACCCACCAGCAAGGCCCCTAACATTAGCCCGGCCATTCCCGGCCAGATTTCTGCAACCAGAATACCCAGAGCTTGCAGCCACAATACCATTGCCAAACGGCCTTGAGTTGTTCCTGTATTGCGCATCAAAATGCCCAATATAATGCCGATGACAGAAGCGCCGCCAAATATTGGCCAGACGAACTGAGCAAAAAGGCTGTCAGGGAAACGCTCTGCCGCCATTTGAGAAAGAAATGTTGCAGGCAAGATATAACCAAATCCCGCCAGACCATAACTCCAGACTAATCGCTTGATTTCCGGGGTCAGGACAAGCGTTTGGATTGCTGTTTGCGGGCGATGCAATTCACCATTGCGAGGCAAGTGAAGACTGACATAAATGCTCAACAACAGAGCCAGAATGCCATATAACATCCACGCACCGGCTGCATCCATTTGCCAGGATTGGACACCTACCGCCAGTACGCCACTGATGAATATCCCTACCCCGGTTCCTGAGAAAACTGCCGCACTCAATCCGGGGCGATTCAATCTAGCCAGTCCTTCGTTTGCCCATGCCACCACCAATACCAACGTCCACCCACTTGCCCAGCCAATGAAAAAACGGGCAATACTGTGCAATATCGGGCCATCTATTAATGCGGAGAGCAACGTAATAATTACCGCTCCCCATAACCCGCTCCACAAACGATATTCAACAAAACGTTGCGCACGCATTGCATCATAAGAGCCAGCCAAATAGCCTAGGTAATTGAACGCCGCAACAATACCTGCTCCCGTCAATGTCAGTTGAGATTCAGCAATCATTAACGGAACTTGTGGAGTAAATGTGAATCGACCGATTCCCATTGCGACCGCCAGAGCAAAAAAACCACTCAATGCAATCTGAAACGCTTCATAATTGCGGCGTTGAGGTGTAACGATTTGATTGTTCATAGTGATTAAATAACAATGGAATTAATTGTTTTATTAGGGGTAATTTAGTTATAGCAAATCATGAATATAATATACATCTTTTATTTATTTACTCTTTTGCCCGATTAAAAGAGAAGACCTTCATCATTTCCCATCAAAGCAATATTTGCCATAATGCATGCAATCAAGAATAAACCCTTGCCCGCAATCTGTGATATCTGCAGCTTGCGGCATTTATGGAGTTTCTCATGGATCACTGTCATACCTCTGGTTTAATCTCACTTGAGCAAGCATTGGAAGCATTATTGGCACAAACTGTTTCCCTGACTGCCACAGAAATAATTAACCTGACTGAATCTGCTAGCCGTATTACCGCTACCGATATTATTTCTCCCATCAACGTCCCTTCTTTTGATAATTCAGCAATGGATGGTTATGCCGTTCGCCTGAAAGATCTCAGCCAAAACTCAACCTTGCCAGTAGCCGGCAAAGCACTGGCAGGGGTTCCATTTCAGGGGGAATGGCCTTCCGGTAGTTGTGTGCGCATTATGACAGGAGCCCCTGTCCCTTCTGGTACTGATGCAGTTGTCATGCAAGAGCAGGCGGAAGTCACTGATGAAGGGGTACATTTCGCCAATCCAATCAATCAGGGGCAAAATATCCGTACCGTTGGGGAAGACATCCAGCAAAATGCGGTAGTACTGCCAAAAGGAGTCAAACTGTCCACCGCGCAGCTACCGCTTCTTGCTTCCTTGGGCATTACAGAAGTTGAAGTCATTCGTAAGTTGAAAGTCGCTGTTTTCTCTACCGGCGATGAATTACAAACCATCGGCAGCCCTTTGCAGGCAGGCCAGATTTACGATACCAACCGATTTGCAGTTCGCCTGATGCTGGAAAAGCTCGACTGTGAAATCATCGATCTGGGCATAATTCGCGATAATCCCGATTTCTTGCGTGACACCTTTGCCAAAGCGGATAAACAAGCAGATTTAGTGATCAGCAGCGGCGGTGTTTCTGTCGGTGAAGCGGATTACACCAAGCAAATATTGGATGAAGTAGGCAACATCGGTTTTTGGAAACTGGCCATTAAACCGGGAAAACCTTTCGCTTTCGGCAAACTGGAAAATGCGTGGTTCTGCGGTTTACCGGGTAATCCTGTTTCAGCCGTGCTGACATTTTACCAATTAGTGCAACCCCTGATTGCCCGCCTGTCGGGTTTTACTGCCTGGCAGCCCCCCGTACGCCTTCTAGCCAAGACGACAACCCCATTGAAAAAATCCCCCGGTCGATTGGATTTCCAGCGCGGAATAGCCTCGCTTAACACAGATGGCGAACTGGAAGTAAAAACCACTGGGCACCAAGGTTCCCATGTCTTTAGTTCATATAGTATCGGTAACTGCTTTATTGTTTTGGAACAAGAACGCGGGAAAGTTGAAGCTGGCGAAACAGTGCAAATTGAGTTTTTCAATCACTTATTGAAGAACCAATAACACTATTTACCAATAATACAATGTGAAGAAGACACTGAGAAATGGCTATCGAACTGACTGATGAAGAAACCTTGCGTTACAACCGGCAAATTGTCTTACGTGGTTTCGATTTCGACGGGCAGGAGAAATTAAAATCTTCAAAAGTACTGATAGTTGGTCTGGGGGGGCTTGGCTGCGCGGCGTCCCAATATCTTGCCGCAGCAGGTGTCGGTACAATGACTCTGTTGGATTTTGACACCGTTTCCCTTTCCAACCTGCAACGACAAATTCTCCATCGCGATAAACGCATTGGCATGCCTAAAGTGCATTCTGCGGCATTGACACTGAGAGAGATTAACCCGCATGTCACCATCCAGCCTGTTGAAGGATTGCTGGATGACCCTGCACTGGATAAATTAATCCGCCAACACGACATTGTGCTTGATTGCACGGATAATGTTGCCATCCGGGAGCAACTCAATCGTTTGTGCTACAGCAATAAAATTCCGTTGGTTTCTGGAGCAGCCATCCGTATGGAAGGTCAGCTTTCTGTTTTCACTTATCAACCAGAAGAGCCTTGCTATCGCTGCTTAAGTCGATTGTTTGGAGAAAATAGCCTGACTTGCGTTGAAGCCGGAGTCATGGCTCCATTGGTGGGAACTATCGGTTCTTTTCAGGCAATGGAAACGATTAAATTATTGACCCAATACGGGAAGTGCGTTCATGGCAAAGTCTTACTGTTTGATGCCTTGGCGATGCAATTCCGGGAGATCCGCTTGCCTAAAGATCCGCAGTGTGAAATCTGCCACGAATAATAATCATGGCCCCGCTTATTTTACGGGGCCATGATTATTTACGAAGCCACAGTTATTTATGGAGCCATAGCTATTTACAGCCCCACATTTAATTACCTGACGGGATTACTCAGTAATGCCCTGACTTGTCAGGTATTCTTCATAAGTACCTTTAAAATCAACAACCTTATCAGATTTGATTTCCAGAATACGGCTGGCCAATGAGCTAACAAACGAACGGTCATGGGAGACGAAAACCAGCGTTCCTTCATAAAGTTCCAGCGCAAGGTTCAATGATTCAATAGACTCCATATCCAAGTGGTTGGTTGGCTCATCCATCAACAAAATATTTGGCTTGTGCATCATCAACTTACCAAACAGCATCCGGCCTTGCTCACCACCAGACAGCACACCCACTTTTTTCTTGATATCGTCCTGACCAAACAGCAAGCGCCCTAAAATACCGCGCACTGCCTGCTCATCATCGCCTTCACGCTTCCATTGGCTCATCCACTCGAAAACCGTCATATCGCAGTCAAAATCACGGGCATGATCCTGTGCATAGTAGCCAATAGTGCAGTTTTCAGACCATTTAACCGTACCGCTATTCGGCTGCTCTTCACCCATCAAGGTTTTCAGGAAGGTTGTTTTACCGATACCGTTCTCACCAATCACCGCCATCTTTTCGCCGACTTCCATCAGCAAATTCAGATTCTTGAATAGAGGGCCGTTATCGTAACCTTTGGTCAAGGCTTCCAATTCCAGCGCATTGCGGAACAGTTTCTTATCTTGCTCAAAACGGATATACGGGTTCTGGCGGCTGGAAGCCTTCACTTCCGCCAACTGGATCTTATCAATTTGGCGGGCGCGGGAAGTTGCCTGCTTAGATTTAGACGCGTTTGCGCTAAAACGGCTAACGAACGACTGTAATTCAGCAATCTGGGCTTTTTTCTTCGCGTTATCTGCCATCAAACGTTCACGGGCCTGTGTTGCTGCCACCATGTACTCATCATAATTGCCGGGGAACAAGCGCAGCTCGCCATAATCCAAATCAGCCATATGGGTACATACGGTATTCAGGAAATGACGGTCATGGGAAATGATGATCATGGTGCTGTTACGTTCGTTAAGCACTTGCTCCAACCAACGAATCGTATCGATATCCAAGTTGTTGGTTGGCTCATCAAGCAACAGAACATCTGGATTGGAGAACAGAGCCTGTGCCAGCAAGACACGCAATTTCCAGCCCGGTGCCACAGAACTCATCAAACCATAATGCTGTTCCACTGGAATGCCCACACCCAGCAATAATTCACCAGCACGGGCTTCGGCGCTGTAGCCATCCATTTCCCCATAAGCGACTTCCAGATCAGCCACACGGTAGCCATCTTCTTCACTCATTTCAGTCATGGCATAAATGCGGTCACGTTCCTGTTTGACGGCCCACAGCTCCGTGTGCCCCATGATGACGGTATCCAGCACGGTATATTCTTCGAAAGCAAATTGATCCTGACGCAATTTACCCAGACGTTCATTGGGATCAAGACTTACGTTACCGGAGGTAGGTGTTAAATCCCCACCCAGAATTTTCATGAAAGTAGATTTACCTGCCCCATTCGCACCAATCAAACCATAACGGTTACCATTGCCAAATTTGACAGAAATGTTTTCAAACAGTGGCTTGCTGCCAAACTGCATAGTGATGTTGTTTGTACTTAACACTACTTTTGCTCTTAAAGTGAATATACCTGTCGTCTTTCAAGTTGCAGCTTTGTTAGCGGCGCTCAGGTCGGGAAAATTTGCACCCTCACCGTCGCGCTGCACCTTGAAACCCAATGGGTATACAAAGGGAATTAAAATTGATAGTCGCGCATTATGCCACAACAAGAAAAAAGTATCGCCAGCATTAGCTGGCGGATTCTACCGGATCAAATTTTTCATTCTTACCAATAATCATTCCCGCGATAGTCTGTATCACAAGAGTCAGCATACACAACCACAACACGACTTCCCAAGATTGAGTTAAATCATGAAGGTAACCCGACACTAAAGGGCCGCTAAATGCAATTAAATAGCCAATGGATTGCATCATTGAATTTGCTTTTGTCACATTGGTAATATTATTGAATCTTAACAAAGGCAATATAAAGGCTACCCCCGTACAAATTCCCGCTCCTATTCCCATAATAGAAATCGCAAAAGGAATCAATCCATTACCACCATAGATAAGCATCAAAAGACCTATGATCCCGATAATGGGATTGATAACAAACATGATTTTTTGTCGTTTAATTTTATAAATATAAAATGATGACAAGGTCGCGAAAGGAATGGCAATTAGCGGAAATATTGATGCATAAAACGCAGATTCAGTTTCAATGATCCCATAGGAACTAATCAATTCCGGAAACCAAGCGGTAATAATAAAAAAATTAAATGACAAAATGGCAAAATAAGTAGCCATAATCCAGCATGAGATTTTTTTCCATGGATTAATTGCATCTTTAGCATTCCCGCTGCTTCCTGCACTGGAAACTGTTTTATTTCCTGTTGATACCGATTTATGGCTGGCAAAAAACATAATTAAAAGAATGGAAAACACGGGAATCAAAGCCCAAACCCACGACATTTGATTCCAGGATATATTCAATACGTTCTTAATCGGCAAGGTTAGCGCTGTAGCCATCGCTGGCCCAAGGTACAAGGAAGCAGTATAGGCTGAAGACAATATGGCTATCCTGCTGCTGCCCAATCGTTTAAAAAATGAGGGTAATGCAACATTCCCCAACGCGATGGCAAAACCAAACAACACAGTTGAAACCAACAGTAATATGACAGAACTATTTAACCTTAAACAGTAAGCCAGAATTGCAATAATAAAAGTCATCACCAATGTTTTAAGCAGACCTATTTTCTTTTCAAAGTAAGGTGTTAAAGGCGAAAAGAAAAAGAAACAAAGCGGTGATAAAGACGTTATCAACCCTAACGTAGAGTGATTTATCTTAAGATCACCCATTATTTCCAACGACATGGGCGGGATATAAGATATTGGCACCCTTAACCCCAATCCTGCAATTATGATAAACAGTGATAACTTTAAAATGTAGTTTCTGTTGAGCTCACTACTTGATTGTTTCATTATTTTCCACCATCTTATTTTTCTGCCAAATTTTAGTCCTTCATCACATACCACAAATTACATTACAAATAAAACCACATTTTTATTGTGATTTTATTTGTGCTGGATGAAAGTTAAACATTAATCTTAAAACCATATTGCTATTTTTTCTGAATTTTTAGAGCTATTTCAAAGTCTCTTTCAATCATAAGGCGAATTGCCTCACTAATTGATATAACCTTTGGCAAATATATGGTAAAAAACGTAATGTTATTATAGCGTTAATATATTCTTTCAGTTCAACAAATTAATAGATGAAGAAAAGTATGCAAAAAGTGAGATGGGGAATTATTGGTTGTGGTAATGTTACCGAAGTAAAAAGCGGCCCGGCTTTTTATAAACTAGACAATTCGGAATTAGTGGCGGTAATGCGCCGCAATGTAGATTTAGCCAAAGATTTTGCCGAACGGCACAATATCAGAAAATGGTATTCAGATGCTGAATCCCTGATTAATGATCCAGAAATCGATGCAATATATATTGCCACCCCGCCATCTGATCACAAAAAATATACCATCATGGCAGCTCAGGCGGGAAAAACCGTTTACGTTGAAAAACCAATGGCTATGACATTTGAAGAATGCAACGAAATGATTGCTTTTTGCCAAGCACAAAAAGTTCCACTCTATGTCGCCTATTACCGTCGGGCATTGCCACGGTTTATCAAAATAAAAGAGTTGCTTGATTCCGGTGCCATCGGCACACCACGTATTGTCAATTGTATGTTATTCAGAGAAATGGCCTCTATTTACCAAGATCCTGATAATTTACCCTGGTTTGTCAAACCAGAAATATCTGGTGGTGGCTTATTTGTTGATTTGGCCTGCCATACTTTTGATATATTGGATTTCCTGCTGGGTAAAATTACTTCCGCAAAAGGGCATGCCAATTCGCAGGCACAAGCCTATCCTGCCGAAGATTGTGTTTCCATGTCATTTATGTTTGAGAACCATATTCAAGGCGTTGGTATTTGGAATTTCGTTGCCGGCTCCCATGAAGATAAGGTCGAAATCATTGGCACGAAAGGCAAGATTGTCTTTTCCACCTTTGGTGATTCTCCCATTTCGTACTATGACGAAAATAACCAGCTACACCAATATCATTTCGAAAACCCTGAACATATCCAAATGCCTTTTATTAAAACAATCATTGATGAAATACAGGGCAATGGGATTTGTCCATCCACGGGAAATTCTGCTGCCCGCACGAGTTGGGTTATCGATGAAGTGTTAAAAGATTATCGAGAAATGTTGAACGCGGCGTCCAAAAATATCAGTTCCAAATAAGAGTTACCGTAAATCCGCTCTTATTTTGGCAACAATTACATTCTAAATGGTTACTGCCTTCCCCACTCTTTGATTCCTTGTCATGCTATTCCTGGCGATAACAAGAATGGGGAAAGCCGCCCACTACATATGGAACTTGGTTGGGCATATTATTCATTCTTTAAAGGGAGATTGACATAACTTTGGAGACATCTTGGTAACCTTCCCTTTCATAAAACTGTATTGCTTTTGTATTTTTAGATAATACCGTTAGTTCCAGATGTGAATAATTGTTTTTCTGTGCCCACTCTTTCATTCCGGCCAGCAGTTTCTGTCCAATTCCCAAACTTCTGGATTCCCGGCTGACGATTAAGTCAATCACATAACCATAACTTCTGGAAACCAAGGCATTATAAGGCTGGCTTTTTTGCTCTTGTGCGATAGCAAACCCTTTAATTTCCCCATTTTCATCTTCTGCAACCAGTAAATGATATTCATCATCATTAATAGAGGAAATAACAAAATCTCTATCTTGTTCAGCAGCCTGAATTCTATCAGGCTGCATAGCTGACATTTCAGTAAATAACACACTGTAAAGAGATAAAATAGCTTCGATATCTTGTGTAGATGCAGTTCTTATTACCATTTCGTTCTCCCGGAATTAAAATTATTTGCTATAAGTTTTTATCGATGGAACTGTGTAATGATTGAAACGATCCAATAACATTGCAGGATCTTTCTCAATAATCGCCATATGACGATATTTTTCTTGTAAAAATTGTTCATCCGCCATTTTATCGATCATGGCAATCAGAGGATCATAAAATTCGTTGATATTCAAAAGACCACAAGGTTTATTGTTCAGGCCAATCATACTCCAGGTAAAAACTTCACTGAACTCCTCCAAAGTACCAAATCCCCCCGGTAAAGCAACAAAACCTTCTGCCAACTCGATCATCTTGCTTTTACGTTGGTGCATGGTTTCTACGACATGGAGTTCTGAAAGGTTTTTATGAGAAATTTCACGCTCCTCCAGCAATGTCGGGATCACGCCAATTACTTTACCACCCGCTTTCAAAACAGTATCTGCGACTGTACCCATAATGCCGACACTGGCACCACCGTAAACTAAAGTAATATCGCGCTTGGCCAGCTCTTTCGCAAAAGATATTGCACTTTCTCTATATATTTCAGATGCACCAAGACTTGAACCACAATAAACCGCGATACTTTTTATAGGGCGGGAGACTGCTGAAGAATTTCTTAACGTTATCTCATTCATTGCTAAACTCCATTATTATTTTTTTAATTTCTGATTATACGATAGCCTAATGATCGCACAACTGACAATACAGTTGAGTTATACCTCTTTCACTGCGAAGATGGCACCCTTTAAACAACATGATGTAACTGAGGTTTTCCGTAAATGTCTCTTTCCAAAAAGCGGATGGATTCTTTTCCGCTGCTTCCTGTCATTTTGCTGTTATTATCAATGACATCTATTCAGGCCGGGGCTTCATTGGCTAAAACGGTATTCCACGTCATCGGTGCGCCGGGTGTAACAGCGCTGAGACTTGCATTGGGAACTATCATTCTATTTCTGATTTTTAAACCGTGGCGCCTGAAATTCAGACGGGAATCGCTGCTTCCGCTTTTTGCTTATGGTATTTCCCTTGGAGCGATGAACTACCTGTTTTATATGGCACTTTCCCGCATTCCCCTTGGTATTGCCGTTGCACTTGAATTTACAGGCCCTTTGGCAGTAGCGATGTTTTCCTCCCGCCGCCCGCTGGATTTTCTCTGGATAGCCTTGGTTATAGCAGGATTAGCTTTTTTGTTACCCATTGGCGATAGCGTCAATACGCTCGATCCTATCGGTGTTATCTATGCATTGGGGGCTGGTGTTTTCTGGGCACTTTATATTATTTTCGGACAGCGTGCCGGTGCAGGCTATGGCGCAGCAACTGTTTCTATTGGTTCACTGATTGCTGCCTTTATTTTCTTTCCGGTTGGGTTGATACAAACAGGCCCTGAGCTGCTATTTGACGTCTCATTACTGCCCATCGCATTGGGGATTGCCATCTTATCCACCGCATTCCCTTATACTTTGGAAATGATTGCCCTCACCCGCTTACCAGCCAAAACATTTGGCACATTGATGAGCCTTGAACCGGCATTGGGTGCCTTGTCCGGCATCATATTCCTTAATGAGCATTTGAGCATGACTCAATGGGTTGCTCTTTTCTGCATTATATGTGCGTCTATCGGCTCAACGTCCACTGTTAGGCAAAAAACGAAAATAGAAAAAATAAAGTAAGTGATTCACGTTGAAAATATGTGTTTCTGTTTTGGTAATTTTGCTAAAAACCGGAGTATTTTCAAAATACTTCGGTTTTTATTTTTATCAACTATCACTTTGATAGAAATAATCAATATGACTATTCATGAATTGTCTACTAAATTTACCCTATCTAATGAAATTACTTATTATCCAATAACTAGAAGGACAATATGATGACTACAGCAAAATTACTTAAAACTCAGCACACTAACCTAATTTACACACGCAATAATGTTAATGATGAAATTAAACAAAAAACAATTGCTGCCTTAAATTACATGGTGAGCCAATTTATTGATCTGTCCTTGTTGACAAAGCAAGCCCATTGGAACATGCGTGGCCGGAATTTTATTTCCATCCATGAAATGCTGGACAATTTCCGCGATTCAATCACCGAGCATCTGGATATCTTCGCTGAGCGAGCAGTCCAGCTTGGGGGAACAGCTTTGGGGACAATTCAGGAAGTGAACAAGAGTACAACACTGCAAAGCTATCCAACCAATATTCATGATGTACAAGATCATCTGAAAGCATTGGCTGATCGGTATGCCACTGTCGCCAACGATATTCGCCAGGCAATTACTGACGCTGAAGATGAAGATACTGCAGATATGTTCACGGCAGCCTCTCGTGATCTCGATAAATTTTTATGGTTTATTGAAGCAAATATTGAGCAATAAAATAAAAAATACTATTTTTCATGATATTAAGGTCACATCAGTGGCCTTTTTGTGTTTCAGGCTCTCCAGAGCTGGTAAAAACGCAAGAAATAGAAGCTATAACCTAAAAAATTAGACTAACCTTTAAAAAAAACATTTTTCTCTTTATAATCCCTGTTTGATTTAAAAATAAACATGAGGATTCCACACAATGGATATCGAAGTCAAAGACTCCAATGGCGCACTGCTGAACGACGGTGATTCAGTTCAAGTCATCAAAGACTTGAAAGTCAAGGGGACTTCCAAGACCCTGAAACGCGGTACTTTGATCAAAAACATCCGCCTGACCCACCGCGAAGATGAAATCGAGTGTAACGCCGATAAAATCAAAGGGTTAGTGCTGAAAACCTGCTTTCTGAAGAAAATAGGATAAACAGCCGTTACAAATCTCTTTTAGCTTAAAGGATAAATAATATTAACTTTTATATTATTTATCCTTTTACACTAATGGTGATTAAACTTCAAATTTAATTAAATCTTATTAAATAGAATTTAATTAAATTATATTTAAGATTTCTCTGTCATTTTGCAATTCTAATCCCATTAGATATATCCTACTGAAAAAAAAGAATTTCATAATATTCATTATAAATGAAAAATAAAATATTGAAATTTACCTCCCGAAAAATTTATTATCACCCTGTATTTTTCTTTTTTCTAAAAAGATTGAATACCTTAACTCATTAAAATTTAAGAAATTAAAATTTATATGGAGGTGAAATATGAAAAAAATACTTATTTTTCTATGCATGACTATTTTTCCATTAGTATCATTGAATGCATTTTCATTAGAAAATATAAAGCGTAATACACCAGAGCAATGCAAAGAACGCGCTCTTGTCATCTGTAAGAAACACATATTACACCCCAAAAGGTATCAGCGCTGCCTAAAAGAAATATATAACATATGCATTCGCCAATAATTCACCAGCTCAAAAAGCCTTTCTCCCAATAAAGAGTGTAATTTTCTAATACATTGAAAACCACACTGTAACTTCAAGACTACATTTGAAATTTTCGGATAAATAACTCATTAATGAGTTATTTATCCTTTTTGATTTCCTTCAATTCATTTTCTGTCGGCACTTTTGGCCGCTCAATCGGGAATACGGGCAAAGCATTCAGCAAACGTGGGCCATAACGTTTCGTCAATAATCGATTATCATAAATGACGATATCGCCATAACACTCATGGCTACGAATTAATCTTCCTACTTGCTGAATTAAGTTAAAAGAAGCAGCTGGTAGGCTTTGTACTTCAAACGGATAGCGTTTCAATGATTTCAGCCACTCGCTCTCAGTAATAATGACCGGGTTGGTAATCGGTGGGAACGCAATTTTATGGATATGGACTTGTGAAAGGTAGTCGCCTTTTAAATCCAGCCCTTCTGCAAACGACTGCAATCCCACTAAAACGCTGGACTGCCCTTCATCAATGCGTTTGCAATGCGTTTCTACCAAACGGTAACGAGGTTGATCACCTTGCACTAATAACATTAAACGCAAGTCAGTCACAAATGTAAGAAACCCTTCCATTGCCCGCTGGCTGCTAAATAAAATCAGCATGCCCCGGTGCTTCCCCTCAATGACTTGTGAACGAAAATAACGTGCCATTTCTTCAAGATGTTGCATTTCATTTTGAATTGTTGGTTCCTGAGCCATACACGGAATGATTAAACGACCTTGCCGCACATGTTCAAAAGGCGATGATAGAGCAACAAAGCGATCATCATAGTTTTCATGTAATCCCGTCAGTTCCTGAATGCGGGAAAAACTATTCAGAGAGCGCAATGTGGCAGAAGTCACCACAACGTGCGGAATATTCCGCCATAACAACTGGGTTAATTGTTCACTGACACGAATGCCTGCACAGTGAAAATAGAGGTGGAATTGATTTTTCTCATGACGACAAGTTAGCCATTTTGAGATCGGTGCATGGGAAGATTCCTCCAGCGATGCCAAACGCCATAGCTTGGTCATATTCTCAAAATAGCCTAATGTCCGGCTGGTTTGCAGAATAGCCCGATGTAATCTAACAATATCCTGCTTGGCCGTTTGATCTGTTAAATCGTTTAAAATTGCTTCAGCCAAACCACGCAGCCCGTCTGTCGATTTAAATAATTGCTGGCAACACAGTAGTAAACTGTCCGGTAATCTTCCCAATTCAAATAGATATACTTCTTCTTCACCACGTTCGGGCAAAAGTGCCTGCGCCATGACAGACAGCTCTTTAAAGTATTCACGCATTGTTTCGCAATGCTTCTGCAACCGGGGAATATTTGCCAAAGTCGGTGGTTTCGGTGGCCTGAATTGAGCCAGATATTGCTCCACATGGCGGACAAATGTGTCCAACTGCCCATTGAGCTGAAATAACGTGATTTCCCCTTCGACTTCCAGTGAATCCCTTGCGACATCAGGAAGGTGGTGGCCTTCATCCAATACCAGCAACAGGTTTTTAGCCTCCGGTAAAACAGAATCACTCTCCAGAGCAGCCATGACCAATGAATGATTGGCAACAACTACATCCGCATCTTCGATTTCCCGGCGAGCAAGAAAAAACGGGCAACGATGATAAAACTGACAATTCCTTGCCAGGCAGTTCATTTTATCTGTACTGATTTTTGCCCACAGAGAATCCGATAATGCCAGTTTGTGGTGATCACGCAGGCCATCCCATGCAAAAGTGGTGTAATCACTGCGTAATCGACGGCATAATTCCCGCTCTTCACTATTGGCAACTTCCGCCTGATCCTCAACCAAAAACATCAGGTCAATTTGTTCTCCATCCGCGGCACAAATAGCCTCCAGATTGCGTGGGCAGACATAGCGAGCGCGACCAAAAGCCCCTGTGAACTTCAGGTCAGGGATTATCTTGCGCAGCAAAGGTAAATCTTTGCTGTAGATTTGATCCTGTAATGCCACGTTGGCGGTGCTTACTACCAACGGTTTCTGTTCCGCCCGGCTGACAGCAATGCCCGGTATCAGGTATGACAATGTCTTTCCCACCCCAGTAGGCGCTTCTATGACTAAATGCCGTCCCTCTTCATCTGCCAGCGTTTTGGCAACTTCTGCTATCATCTGACGTTGGGGCGCTCGTGGGATAAAACCATCGATATGAGTAGATAACGCCTTATACCATTGGCTAATTTGATTTTTAATTGAACTGGAAAGTGCCATGAGTTTTGCTGCTTAAAAATTGGAAAGCTATTCTCCCATAGAGTGAGTATTAAATCAGCTTAATATGTCCATTACTGGGAAGCGCTTCCCAGCGCTTTATTATCAATGCATAAAGATCGGTTATTGCTTGTTTGGAATGCAGAAGCCGATATACTTTTGACTTTCTCTCTTTTGGCTTTTTATGGCCATTATTGTGCATCATAAAATCTTATTGGATACAACGATGAAAAAAATCCTGCTCATTATCATCATCTTATTTTCTATTGGCTCCATTGGCGGTGTTTTTCTGGCTGGATTGAATATGTACACACGCTCAACAACCCCAGTAGAAGAACCACAGCAAACTCAGCAGGAAAATGCCCCGACAGGGCAACAATAAATATATTGGCCCTTATCGCAACCCCCAGATATTAACGCGTGATATCTGAAATTACGATGTCAGGTGAGGAAGCTCATGAAAAACGAATATTTTGTTAGTCCGCAATGGTTAAACGAGCATCTCTATGATGAGAATGTAGTTGTCATTGATGCCAGTGCCCCAATGCCTACTCAATCCATCGACTATCAGCAGCTCTGGCTGGAAAAACATATTCCTGGAGCACAATTCTTTAATCTTGATAAAGTTGCCAATCTACAGACTAACCTGCCACACATGCTGCCGGAACCGGATGTTTTCCGCCAAGCGGTCAGTCAAATGGGGATCAGTGAAAATCATCTGGTCATCATTTACGATCAGGGCAACCTATTTTCTGCTCCACGGGCGTGGTGGACATTCAAAATTTTTGGTGCCCGCCATATCCGTATTCTTGAAGGAGGACTGCAAGACTGGCAGCAAGCGGGTTATCCGACTGAATCAGGCGAAGTTATTCGTTCACCTGAAACGTTCAATCTTCAGTTTACACCCGAAAAAGTCTTTACACAGACGAAAATACTTGCTGCGTTAAACAGCAAATCCCCCGTACAATTTATCGATGCCAGAGCAGAAGATCGCTTTCAGGCAAAAGCACCTGAACCACGCCCCGGTTTGAGAATGGGCCATCTTCCCGGTGCTAAAAATGTGCCTTGGACAGCGTTGATTGATAATGGCAGCTATAAATCAGTCGAAGAAATCGCAGCGATATTCAGAGCACAAGGCGTCGATTTAAATCAGCCGATTATGACCAGTTGTGGCTCAGGAATGACAGCGGCGGTTTTAGTCTTGGGGCTTGATATGATTGGGCATAAAGAAGCAGGATTATACGATGCTTCTTGGGCTGAATGGGGAGCCGATGATTCACTTCCATTGGAAAAATAAATTTTAAAAAATAAATTGGAAAATACGATCAATCGGAAAAGTCAGTAATAGCAAAGGGCACTACAATCACATGCCCTTTTCTATTTTTAATCATTTGAATTATTCACAAAAAAATATATAAAACTATCGGTTAGCAATTTTATGGTATACAAATAGGACAACCATTGCTCCCACAATCGCAATCACAAAACTACCTAAATTAAACCCGTCAACTTTCCCCATCCCAAAGAAAGTACTGACATACCCGCCAATAACTGCACCAACAATACCTAAAATAATCGTCATGATGATGCCGCTACTGTTATCACCTGGCATAATCCATTTCGCAAGAATCCCAGCAATCAGACCGAAGATAACCCATGACAGGATACCCATATACAACCTCCAGAATCGATTAGATTATTTGTTTACGAATTGATTAATCCCTACGCACTAATTTAAGACACTAACGAAAAAAATTGCAAATCGTCAATGTTTCTATACTCTTTTGGCGGTTATACCACTACGGATTATTTAATTTTAAAAATATAACAGTTATTCAATTAGATGAAATCAATATTTCTTCAGGAAGAAAAAAATAAATCTAAAATAACAATCTGTTTATATTAAAAAAAATACATTTTTTAATCGATTTTACTTATTAATATAGACACTAAATTTGAGCCTAAAAAACATCATTACAACGCCTTAGAGGCTTGCCTCAATTATGTTATTAAATAAGCTGACAACGTTCACCCCGTTTATCCGACTATCATATATTAGTGACCCAAGATTACGATACCTCAAACCTAACATGGTGCACACCCATCCTTCCAAACTTATCTCTGATGTAAAATGGCCTCTTGCCCAAGTTTCTTGCATAGCTTGAAACTCACTATTGGTCAAACTATTCATGGGTGCAGTATGTATATGAGTATCCAAAAGAGTACGTAAGCTATTCACATCTCTGATAAAAAACTGAGAATTCCCAATAGGGTTGAATATATCCTCTCCCGCATAAGTCAAATACAACAGTTCGAAATCTTGCTGCGTGATGTTCAAATAATAGGGAATGCCTGTCTCTTCATAAACATTATTTATAAATGCTATGTTACCTCTTCTGGCTGTAAAAAATGCCTGTTTAAGTTCCTTAAAATCACTATTTAGCGGGCCCGGGCCTCTGGAATTAAATCCTAGCGTATAAACGCCAGTACGTGGCGGGTTTTCAAATGGAACAATCATTCTCCTCTCTACTGCTTCCTTAAACCGTCTTACAGGCTCATTATCTATTCCATGCATATATTCTGAGGGGCCAGCAGAAGGCTCCATCATATTTGTTCTCACCGGCATTCCTTCGTGGGTCATGATTTCGCTCCTATAGACAGTACCAAATGAATCTGCCATCCTCTTCGCTTGCTGTAGTCCCTTGATAAAACTAATTGCGCCTCCCGCTATAGTGGCTACCCCAAGCCCCAGAGATACCCAACCAAGAACTGAAGAAGCCTTAGGATCGCTATCTTCAAGTACTGCACTCGCGATCCCTGTCACATCTGACGCTAATCCTATACCGGCTAAAATCGCCCCACTTATGCTCAGCGACGCGCCTCCCGTCGGAATAGCCAAAAACACGCCCACCGCCAGCCCAACCGTACCAAAAACAAGACCAAAAATGCTGCCCGGACTCATATGCCCGCTGGGATCAATATGATTAATGGGATCGCCAAGACAGTACGCATAAGTATTAAAGCCACCAACACCAAATGGACTCTCGCTGTCAGGGGCATTAAAACGCATTAATACCGGATTATAAGCTCGGTATCCATTACCTAAGTGATAAGCACCACTAATCTTATCAACGCGCTCACCATTATAAGCCGGAATCGCAGGATCACGTTCGTCGCTATTCTGCTGGCCGTAAGGCGAATAACGATAGTGAGTTTGAGTTCCATCACGCTTATAGCTTGTCAGTACACTACTATTGTGATCAGTACCCAGCATATAAACCTCATTATCTGTCGCAGTCGCAACCGTTGTTCCCTGAGCACGCAAAAAACGCGTCACTGATTCATTTCCACGCGTGATTTCGGCAATTTGCTTCTGTCCTTGATAATAAAGTTCGTGGATGTTGTCTTCACCCAGCTTTTGCAACACCAAACGATTCTGTGCGTCATAGGCGTAATGACTGCTCATCTCGCCAGCTTCAACTTTGATCAGGCGTCCCAATGCATCATAGGTTAAATGGCGACCCGCTTCATCCTTAGTCAGGCGCCCTGCCTTATCATATTCCAGCACAATGGTCGCTGGGTACTTTGGATGGGTATGGGTTATCTTACTGAGCTGGCAAGGATCTAACGGGCTATAGGTAAATACAGCCTTATCATCACTGCCATCAGCAAGTGTCGTGAGGCACGTCAAGATATTTCCCAGAAAATCATAGGTAAAACGCTGATGGGTGATGGCAAAACCGTAAGCATCTAAAGGCTGCTCCGCCCCCGTACAGCCATACTCTGTCAGCCAATGACGCACTGGGTCATAGGTATAATTTTCCTGACGTAATAAACCGGCGTGTTGTGAATTCGTGGTGCGCGATGCCAATTGCCCTTTGATGGTATACGTTTGTTCAAGAGTCAGGGTTTCTTTTTCAGTTCGGATCTCACGCCGGATTTCGCGACCAAAATCATCAAAGGCCAATGTGACTGTTAATTGTTTGCCAGACTGCTTATCTTGCACACTCCAGCCATTGACTCTATTCGCGCCATCATAAGTCAAACGCATATCAATATCGGGATCAGAAGCCGTCACTGAACGGCCAAATTTATCAAAGGCCACTTGCCGCTTTTTCCCTGTTATATCTTGATATACTGTCAACTTGCCTGCCGGTGAGTAAGTAAAATTTTCCTGCCGTTCAATCCCTTCTTTCGTATCATCAAAGCGGAAGGTATCTTGTTGCAAGCGACCGGAAGGAGAATAATGGAAGTCATGTGTAGTTTGCTGCACAGAGTTAGCCTGAGTGACATTCCCGGTTTTAAGATCGTGTACAAAGCGATGCTGTATATCGTTTGCACTCATCTGGGTCAGGGAATAATCCAGCAAAGGGTCATATGCATAGGTAGCAATATTGTGTAAGGGATCTTCAATCTGACTGGGATAAGGATTTTTCCCTTCATAAGTGTATTGATAAGCACGTCCACCACTGTTTGTTGAAATAACACGCCCCAATCTATCAAATTGGCGGGTACCCAATATATGATCATTCACTTTAATTTGAGTTACGAGATTACCGGAACTTAACGGGTCATAAGATTTTCTGACTACCGTACCGTCACTGAGTGTTATTGTGCTGATCCGGCCAAACAGGTCATAAGTCATTTCCGTCTTTTGATTCGACTCATCAATCGTTGCCCGTAAACGTCCCAATCCATCATAATGATTGGTTTGCTGGCTGTGTTGGCGACCTTGTGCATCATAAAGCGTAGTGATGACAGGCTGATGGCGTTTATCATATACCACTGTGCGTTTACCCAATGCCATTCCCGGTACTTGCATGGTGACCTGCAAAGTCCGCGTGACCGGATCGTAATCCTGCTGAGTGCTCCCTCCCGTATCGTTAACAATGCGGGACTGTTGCCCCCAATCGTCATACTCAAAAGATTGGCGGGAAGAAACCTGTACGGAACTATCAAGATCACCATCCACGGGCAGCCAGTCATAGCAGGTTTGCTTTATTACCCGCCCCCAGCTATCACGTTCTATTTCAGCGATATCCCACCAATCCTGATTTTCTTTTCCTTGTTCAAAAAGTTGCTGACGGTAAGGTTGCCCCAATCCATCAAAATAAGTACGAAGCTGGTTGCCCAGCAAATCTGTTTTGACGGTTGTGGCACCTCCATCTTGCTCAATGGCATAAGAATAATGAACATCTTGGGCATAATCGGTTCCCTGATTATTGACGTTATTCAACAAACGCCCGTATCCATCATAGCTATAATGAGAGGTGCTATTATGGTCACTGATTTGCCCCAACACTTTGTTACTGAACCGAGATTGGGTGGATTGAGTTTTAAAGCTGTGTTTGCCATCGTTGGTCTGAATATCCTGTATCAATGCTTCTCCCTTGAGGGTATAACTGAGCGTCATCAGAATTTCCTTTGTTGAGTCTGACGAATGCACAGTTTTCTCAGGCAAAGACTTCTCCGATGAAGCGCTAACAGGTGATGTAGACTCTGAAATAGGATGCAGCGTCTCTTTAATCTGCTGAATACGCCCATGCTCCGGAGAATCAACCTCATTGACATAATATGTCTGACGTTCCCGCAGCAATTGCCCAGCAACAAAATGCCCCTCATAAGTACATACTACAGCATAAGATGCAGATGCTTCTTTGCAGGTAGGCAATCGGCTATAGCGATACGTGGTTTTGTGCACAGGAGCATCATCATAAGCCCCTTCAGGGAAGGATAGGCCCGGCGTAACCGTCTTGGATTTAAGAAAACGTTTAAATCCATATGGCGAAGTTGGACAATCATCGCCTTCGCCATTAACGTCATAATACTCCCACTCCGTGCAGGTGCCGTCTGGCATTGTCTGCTTGGTGAGGTTTCCAGCCTCATCAAACTCCGTCTGAACAACATCCCCGTCAGTGGCATCATTAAAAAGAATGGTGGCCGAGGTTGGCATTTGGAATCTGGGATCTTGTTTTTCAAATAATATCCCGACTTTTGCATAGTACTCAGTCCGGTGTTCCCGTTTGCACTCATTTTGTTGAATGCTTTCTGACACCATTAAATGGAAGTTGTTATAACGTCGGGTAATAAGGCGCTGATCGTTGCCATTATGCCAAATTTCGGTTGAACCGTACTGATAACTGCTCATCACGCCATAAAGATTATCACTATCCGGATCCCAGTGACCACTTGTACCGTAGCCGAGGAAATTATATTTGGTATAGCGGTAAGTTCGTATAATGGGCTCACCATGAGCGGGGAACTGGGTATATTTTTGAACGTAAGGTAAGGGCAATAAGTGAGCATTATCAGGAAATTGCTGACCATCAGGCGTGTACTGCACGCGCTCAATCAACCCGGTTGGGGAGGTAATTTTATTCAAGAAACAGAATTGATCATCGCTGTATCCCAAGGCCCATTCCAGTGTTTGACCAGACGCACTGTTTTTGATTTGTTTAACATATTCGTTCTGAAACAGCAGTTTGAGTTCATGGGATTCCGAAGTGCCTGGCCAAACCGTTATTTTCGTATAACTGCCGAATTCATAATGAACCGTTAGCAAAGTTTGTGTTTCATCCGAAACGCTAATCAAATAGGGACGCACTCCCTTTTGGAAATCCCAGTCCAGTTTTAAGAAGTGACCCAGAGGGGTAAGAATCTTGATGGGAACTTTCAGGTCATAAGCATTTTTTGCACCGGTCAATACTTCAATTTGGCCGGATTTATGGATCACCCGATAAACATTCTGCTTGGTATCCTTCTCAAAACGCACAACATCCAGTTTATATTGCCTCAGCGAGACGCTATTATCGGTTTCAGTCACCTTGTAACGCTCACCGCTCGACAGCATTAACAACTGGTTTTTACGGTCATATTGAGTCAGGCCGTGCGTAAATCCTATGCCAAAGCCAATATTTTTCGTATTCAACGGGTTGTATGACAGCGCCAGCGTCAGGCTTGGACCGAGGCCATTATTGCCATTAAGCTGGGTAGCTAACAGCGAATAATTGAACAAGCCGGTACGCGGGTCAACACCGCTTGTTACTGCGCTTTGAAAGTTATTTGCATGGGAAAAGAATGTATTATTCATGTTGTCACCTTTTTTTGGCAAAAAAATGTAAACGATTTTTGAATTTTCCTTTTGTACCAAACAATGCTTATTTATATGAAAAGCGTTCTACCTGCTTATTTATACCCGCCACCTTTCAATTTTTGCTTTGTTGGCTATATTTTTGGAATCCATAGAATATAGAAAAGAGAAAGTACATCATTATTAATTTAAACTTATTTTAGTGTCTAAACTTAACATTAAAAAAACCGTTTTTAGTTAAAAAAATACAAGTTATTCATTCCAATATGAATATCAGAAAAAATAAATAACTCCGGAATTGGTTTAGCTCTTTTTACGCTTCAGCAAAATATACTTCTTGTTTAGTTTCATCATCATTATTATTAGGTATTAAGCCATATACCCCTTTATTCCCGAACTGGTCATAGACAGTAAATATAAATGCATCGTACCATTTGTCTTGTAATTTAGGAAAATCATAATCCGTTACAGTTAATATACTAAAACAAAGTTCACCGAAATGTTGGTTAATCCTAATATTTAGCGGAAAATTAACAGGTAGAGATATCCATTTACTCTCTCCGATGGAAACTTCCCTCTCTTTTCCTACATCCCAAAGAAAGTGGGCAAAATAAGTAGGATGCCCATCATTAGAGTGGTAGCATTGATGAGCTTTACCTATTAAGCCAGGTAAATCAGCTTCCAACTTTGTAATAAGACACTTTCCATATATAACATTTGAATTGAGTGAAAAATACACATTATTTTGATATACAGATACATTAGCGGGAAAATCGCCTTTGATATTAACAGCCTCTTTTTTAGTTTTAGCATCAGAAAATTTATATTCTATTTTATCTAATGTTTTTAATTGGACATGAGAATCCATTTCGCACCCATGCGCTGTAGAATAAACCGCGCCCGGTGCCGTAATCATTACAGCTATGTTCTTGATTGTATTCTGTTCAGATTCAGAACAATAGATATAAAAAGTTATTCTTTGTTTATTATCGTCAGTATTATCTTCAAAATCAGAAGATTGAACTACAGAAGTTTTTAATGTGGATTCTTTAATTATAGGTACTCCAGTAAAATCATTGGGTTTATTCGTATATGCCCACCCAAATCCTCCTCCAGAATATATTCCTTTATTCAGTTTTTCTTCTGAACTGTAATCAAGAAGATAAGTATTATTTAAAATAACATCATATGGAAGTTTAATAGCGTTTCCATCTTTATCTGTCGGTTCTAAAAAAACATCCACAGCAATCATATTCATTCCATTAGCAAATATGAGGGAGCTATCAGCCATTGTACGTAGTTTTATTTCTAACGTACTCATTCCAACCCAAATTCGTAGGTCATTTTTTTTATCTTCATTCATAATTAACCCCTTAAAAACTCAACAGGAAATAATGAAAAACATATCTCATTGTCATCATTAGTGATTTTATAAATATAGAATAAAAACTTTTAAAAAAAGAATTAATAGATTCAATGCAGGCACAAACTTAGGAGGTACATTTTTATTATAGGCGACCATTTCAGTTTCGCCAGATTAATAAAGAGAAATTTTATAATATTTCTTAACGTGTGTGAGTTTATTCTGATTCATTATAATAATGAAAAACCCACAGAAAAATACAACCAAAAAAACATAATAAAAAATATATAATAAAATAAACTCATATCAACCAATCAAATAATTAGTCATTTCATCAATCAGGAAACATTTATTTATTTTATATATTTAGTGCTCAATTATATTTTACAAAGCGGTGTATTCCAGCACCGCCGAATAACTATTCATACATTAACAATATCTTTATTGACTGCCAAAGAGATAACATCAGCAATATCTGATGAAGTTTTTAATGCCCTAATCTGCATAAATAGCTCATCTGCTTCATCATACTCTTTCCGTAAAAATCCCAGCCACTGCTTGATACGGCCAACATGATACAACCCCGGCGCATCCAGTTTTTCTAAGCAAGTATATTTTTCCAGCAGCTCAAGCACTTCGTTCCAAGGCATCCTTGGTTCGTTATATTTAATGACCCTACTCAAGTTTGGAACATGCAATGCACCGCGTCCGATCATAACTGCATCGCATCCCGTCGTTTTCATACATTCCTGTGCACTGCGCCAATCCCAGATTTCACCATTGGCAATTACCGGAATAGAGAGGCGACGCCGGATTTCTCCAATCGCTTCCCAGTTAATGCGGTCAGCCTTATAGCCATCTTCTTTGGTTCGTCCATGCACCACCAATTCTGTTGCCCCCGCCTGCTGTACAGCATCCGCAATCTCAAACTGACGAGCGCCGGAATCCCATCCCAGACGAATTTTTACTGTAACAGGCAAATGTGCAGGCACAGCTTCACGCATGGCTTTAGCACCAAGATAAATGAGTTCGGGATCTTTCAGTAACGTTGCACCGCCGCCGCTGCCATTGACTGTCTTGGAAGGGCATCCACAATTTAAATCGACGCCCCATGAGCCCAGTTCAACGGCCCTTGCTGCATTTTCTGCCAGCCATTCCGGATATTGGCCTAAAAGCTGTACCCTGACTGGTGTTCCTGATGGTGTACGGCTCTGGTGATGCAATTCAGGACACAACCGGTAAAACGTTTTTACCGGTTGTAAGCTGTCAACCACTCGCAGAAATTCTGTGATGCAAAGGTCATAGTCGTTAACTTCACTCAACAACTCTCTGACCAGAGAATCCAACACGCCTTCCATTGGAGCCAGCAAAACACGCATTGTTTAATCTCTTGATGTTACAGCACGTGGCGCTTTGGTGGTGTTTCGTTGAGGGCGTTGACGCGATGGTGCTCCCTGATTACGTGAGCGATCACCATTCTGGTTAGTTTGGTTTGATTTAGCATAACCGGACTTACCGTTGCCGCGCTGTCCCTGTGGCTGTTCACTGCGTGAATGGTTATCGCGAGAGCCGCTGCCCCAAGGACTGTTTCCGGAATCATTGCCATGAGAGCGACTACTGCGTGAATTGCTTCCACGCGAGCTGCCTCCTCGAGAACCATTGCCTCGAGAGCTGTTTTCACGAGCACCATTTCCACGAGGGCCGTTGCCGCGCGAGCCGTTGCCACGATCATTATTGCGACCATTCTGGATTGGCTCAGCTTTGATGGAAGGATCTGGCTCATAGCCAGCAATGGCAATGCGCGGGATCTCTCGCTTCAACAAGCGTTCAATATCTTTCAGCAATTTGTGCTCATCAACACAGACCAGCGATATTGCCTGCCCGGTCGCTTCCGCACGGCCGGTTCGCCCAATTCGGTGCACATAATCTTCTGCAACGTTTGGCAATTCATAGTTGACGACATGAGGCAACTGATCGATATCCAACCCACGGGCAGCGATATCTGTCGCGACTAATGCACGGATTTGCCCGGATTTAAAATCAGCCAAAGCGCGAGTTCTTGCCCCTTGGCTTTTATTACCGTGGATAGCAGCGGCAGTCACACCATCTTTATTCAGTTGCTCAGCCAGCCGGTTCGCCCCGTGCTTGGTTCGCGTGAATATCAATACTTGCTGCCAGTTCTGGCTTCCTATCATGTAAGAAAGCAATTCGCTTTTGCGTTTCTTGTCTACAAAATGGACAGACTGATCAATTTGCTCAGATGCAGAATTACGGCGGGCAACTTCAACGCTCACTGGATTGTGCAGTAATTTATTGGCAAGGCTTTTGATTTCGTCAGAGAAAGTGGCAGAGAACAGCAGATTCTGGCGTTTGGCAGGCAGTTTGTTCAGCACTCGACGGATATCATGAATGAAGCCCATATCCAGCATACGGTCGGCTTCATCAAGGATCAGGATTTCAACACGGGAAAGATCGACCGCATTTTGATGCTCTAAATCCAGCAAACGCCCCGGAGTTGCCACCAGAATATCCACGCCGCCACGTAATTTCATCATTTGCGGGTTGATGCTAACGCCACCAAACACGACAAATGAACGTAGTTTTAGGTACTTACTGTAATCACGTACGCTTTCACCAACTTGAGCCGCCAATTCACGAGTCGGCGTCAAAATCAGTGCCCTTACCGGACGACGGCCTTTTGACTGGGCTGGCGATTCACTTAAAAGTTGCAGAATAGGTAAAGTAAATCCTGCTGTTTTTCCCGTTCCTGTCTGGGCGCTGGCAAGCAGATCTTTTCCAGAAAGCACAACAGGAATGGCCTGCTGCTGAATAGGGGTAGGTTCCGTGTAGCCTTGCTCTTCAACGGCACGCAAAATATCAGCCTTCAAGCCGAGTGACTCAAAATTCATAAATAAGAAATGCTCCAGACTTCACCATTCCTGATATCAATTTATCAGGGGCAGTTTTATGGGAAGAAAACAGACGCGATAAATAAATCGCAAAGAAATTACACAAACTGCAATGTATCATTAGGCAGGGATTATAACAGATATGTTTTTCCAAGCAGAGCCAGAAAGAACAATTATTCATGCGAATGCATTGATTGGAGTCAATTATCTTTGACGGTGAACTAAAAAAGGGCAAATTATTTTTTATTGGTGTCTATTAAAAAGACAATTTGTGTCAGCTTTACATCGACTTACTTTAGTTTTAAAGTTAATCATACGATTGATATATTTATGACACTCTCGGAAACCTTTTGTAACAGGAAATATCCTAACATGACAGCGAAAACCGCTCAAACCTCACGAGGCGAGCAAGCCAAACAGCAACTGCTTGAAGCAGCGATAGAAATTTTTGGCAAATCAGGTTTGGACGGCGCTACCACCCGCACTATCGCCCAACATGCCCAACAAAACATTGCCGCCATTGCTTATTATTTTGGTTCTAAAGAAGGGTTATACCTTGCTGTTGTACAGCATATTGCCGATAGACTGAAATCAGAATTTTCCCCATTAATTAAAGCAATCGATCTTTTCTTTGCCGAGACACCAAAACCCTATCCGCAAGATCAGATATTGGCGTTTATTCACCAAGGCATGGTTAGTTACAATCGTCTGATTTTCGAGAAAAGCAGCATTAATCTCAGTCGTATCATGTCGCATGAACAATTAACGCCAACAGATGCTTATAGTGTCATGCATGAACAAGGATTGGCGCCAATTTATACCCGCTTGAATAAGCTAATTGCCAATTATATTGGTGCTGATGAAAATCATATTTCAACCCAAATCCACACACACGCCTTATTGGGGGAGATCCTTTCTTTCCGTTTGGCACGGGAAGCCTTATTGCGCCAGACTGGCTGGGATAATATTGGCACCAAAGAGTATGAATTGATCAATCAGGTTTTATCTCAACATATAAATTTATTGCTTGATGGGTTACGGAAAGCGTAACACAAGAATGGTATCGACATATACCCAATAAATTTCTCATCGCAACCAATCAGGTTGCGCTTTGAAAGGTAAAGGGTAAGCCATTGTATTTCAATCAGTTGAAATACAATGGCTATACATTGAACAAGGCATAAGGGATAGTATGAACAGTAAAAAGTTTGCTCTTGCCCTACTGGCACTCATTGTTGTTATCGGCGCTGTTGTTGGTATTTATTATTATCAAGAACAAAACAGCAGGGAATTAACGTTGTATGGCAATGTTGATGTCAGGACTGTCAACCTTGGCTTTCGAGTTGGAGGCAAACTGGCTGGCCTGCAAGTAGATGAAGGCGATGCCATTGCAGCAGGCCAAATTCTCGGCCACCTTGATGATTCCCCCTTTATTAATGCCTTGAATCAAACCAAAGCAGCCCAAGATGTCGCCACAGCTAATCTTGCCAAAGCCGAGGCGGGTTACCGAAGCGAGGAAATCGCCCAAGTACGTTCTGAAGTCGCTCAAAAAGAATCAGCATTCCATTTTGCGGATAGTTTCCTGAAACGCCAGCAAGGGTTGTGGCAAAGTAAAACCATTTCAGCCAATGAATTAGAAAATGCCAAAACCGGGCGCAATCAAGCATTCGCAGCCTACCAAGCAGCAAAAGATAAATTACGTCAATTCGAAACGGGGTATCGCATAGAAGAAATTGCCGCAGCCAAGGCTCAGTTAGCCCAGGCACAGGCCAGCGTTGCCCAAGCTGAACTCAATTTAAAAGATACTCAACTCACCGCGCCATCTGCCGGTGTGATCCTGACCAGAGCCATTGAGCCGGGCACAATGCTGGCGGCCGGCAACACGGTATTCACCCTGTCGCTCACAAATCCAGTTTGGATCCGGGCATATATTGATGAACCCAATCTGAATCAGGCAACTGCGGGACGAGAGATTCTGATTTATACTGATGGCCGAAAAAACAAGCCTTATCACGGCAAAATCGGTTTTGTGTCTCCTACCGCCGAATTTACGCCTAAAAATGTCGAAACACCCGACTTAAGAACCGATTTGGTCTATCGTCTGCGAATTATTGTTCAAGATCCCGATGAAGAATTAAAGCAAGGGATGCCGGTCACGCTACGCTTTGCTGCTCCAGGTTCTGCCGAAACTACACGTTCTGCTGAAACCCAAAGTAAGTAAGGTGATGACATGACCAGTTCAGCTTATACAATCAAACTGAACGGCGTGGAAAAGACGTTTCCAGGACTGGACACCCCGGCAGTTTCCCATTTGCAGGCAGAAATTCAGGGAGGCTATGTCACAGGGCTTGTCGGCCCTGATGGTGCTGGGAAAACCACGTTGATACGAATGCTGGCCGGTTTGTTGAAACCTGATAGCGGCAATATTGAGATCATGGGGCTTGACCCCATCAAAGACAGTGTTCAGGTACGTTCAGAACTTGGCTACATGCCGCAGAAATTCGGTTTATATGAAGATTTAACCGTCATGGAAAATCTCACTTTATATGCTGATCTCCGTGGTGTACTTGGCGAAGAACGCAAGGCTACCTTCCAAAAATTACTGACATTTACCGATTTAACCCGCTTTACTGAAAGGCTCGCGGGAAAATTATCTGGGGGCATGAAACAAAAACTGGGGCTTGCCTGTACCCTGTTGGGCAGCCCCAAAATATTGCTGCTTGATGAACCCGGCGTCGGCGTCGATCCCATTGCACGGCGTGAATTGTGGCAAATGGTACATGAACTCGCTTCTGAAGGAATGTTAATCCTCTGGAGCACTTCTTATTTGGATGAAGCAGAGTTATGTCGTGATGTCTTGCTCATGAACCACGGCGAATTGATTTATCGCGGCCAGCCACAAGACTTAACCCAAAATATTGCCGGGCGTTCTTATTTGCTTGATGTCAAACAAGCCGCCCGCCGAAAAACATTGCAACACGCCCTTACCCTGCCACAAGTTACTGATGGCGTCATTCAAGGGAAATATGTTCGATTAATCTTAAAAGAGAAAGCGGATAAAAGCGCATTGCTTGCGCAATTCGATCTACCCGAAACCAATATTTTGGATGCTGAACCCCGTTTCGAAGATGCTTTTATTGATTTATTGGGTGGCGGCCCATCCCATCGTTCTGAATTGGCAGAAATTATGCCGCAAATTCCACCTAATCCGACGGAAACGGTAATAGAAGCCTGCCATCTGACAAAAAAATTTGGCGATTTCGCCGCCACTGACGATGTAAACTTTCAGGTTAAACGCGGGGAAATTTTTGGTCTTTTGGGGCCAAATGGTGCCGGCAAATCCACGACTTTCAAAATGATGTGCGGGTTGATGCTTCCTACTGCCGGCAATGCCTTAGTACTGAATATGGATTTAAAGACCAGTTCAGGCAAAGCCCGCCAGCGCCTTGGTTATATGGCGCAGAAATTTTCGCTGTATGGCAATCTGACCGTAGAACAAAACCTCAAGTTTTTCTCTGGTGTTTATGGGCTGAAAAGCCGGCATCAGCGGGAAAAAATGTCTGACATGATCAGTGCATTCAATCTCGAGCCCATTTTGAATCAAAAAACAGATAGTCTTCCACTTGGTTTTAAACAACGGCTGGCTCTCTCCTGCGCATTGATGCATGAACCTGACATTCTTTTTTTAGATGAACCCACTTCTGGCGTAGATCCTCTGACTCGCCGTGAGTTTTGGCTGCATATCAATGGGATGGTGGATAAAGGTGTCACCGTGATGGTCACAACCCACTTTATGGAAGAGGCTGAATATTGTGACCGCATCGGCTTGGTCTTTCGGGGAAAATTGATCGCCGCAGGAACACCTGACCATCTCAAACAACTGGTCGCCACGGAAGATCGCCCGAATCCTTCAATGGAAGATGCGTTTATCGATCTCGTCGTGAATTACGATAAGGAGCCGCAATGAGTCATTCCGGGCAAGCCGCATCGCAAAAAACAGTCAGTTTCTCATGGCGGCGATTGAAAGCACTTTGCATCAAAGAGACAAAACAGATCATTCGTGATCCCAGCAGTACTTTGATTGCAGTAGTGATCCCCCTCATGCTGCTATTTATTTTCGGTTATGGCATCAATCTGGATTCCAGCAAACTGCGCATTGGTATTTTGATGGAGCAGCAAAGCGAAGACGCCCGTGAATTAGTGCATGCATTTACTGGTTCCCCTTATATCGATGCGACCATCAGTGACAATCGTCAATTCCTAATCAACAAAATGCAGGAGAACCAAATTCGGGGCATTGTGGTCATCCCGGTTAATTTTGATGCCCAACTTGCCCGCGTAGGCAGCCACTCTCCGATTCAAGTCATTACTGATGGCAGCGAACCGAATACCGCCAATTTTGTTCAAGGTTATACCAAAGGCATTTGGCAAATTTGGCTGCAACAACGGGGGCAAAACCGGGGTGTTTCAACGACTCCGTTGATTGATACAGAAATCCGCTATTGGTTTAATCCTGCCGCAATTAGCCAACATTTTCTTATTCCCGGGGCAGTTTCAATTATCATGACTGTGGTCGGCGCAATCCTGACATCACTTGTGGTCGCCCGCGAGTGGGAACGCGGAACCATGGAGGCTTTACTTTCAACTCAGGTTACCCGAACGGAATTATTGCTCGCCAAGCTATTGCCTTATCAAGTACTCGGCTCTTTTGTCATGGTGCTTTGCATGATATTTACGGTTTTTGTACTGGGTGTTCCCTATCGCGGATCGCTCTGGATATTGGGTTTGGTTTCCAGCCTTTATCTCGCTACCGCTTTAGGCATGGGCTTACTTATTTCCACGCTGACACGTAACCAGTTTAATGCCGCAATGATTTCCTTAAATGCTGCGTTTTTGCCCGCCATTATGTTGTCTGGCTTTGTTTTCGAAATAGACAGCATGCCTGTACTTATTCAGGCTTCTACATATATCGTCCCGGCACGTTATTTTGTCAGCAGCCTACAGACACTCTTTCTGGCGGGAAATATAGGCACTGTACTGATTACCAACCTTCTCCTGCTGGTTGCCAGCTCCATTGTCTTTATTGGCTTGACTGCGTGGAAGACTCGTCGGCATCTGGAGTAAAAAGGAAAAAGCATGTTTTATCGTCTGTACACGTTAATCATGAAAGAATTGCAGTCTCTTCTGAGAGAGCCGCAAACCCGCAGTATTTTAATCTTACCCGTCATTTTGCAAATGATCCTGTTTCCGTGGGCTGCCACACTGGAAGTCAAAAATGCCACTATCGCTATCTATAATGAAGACAAAGGGCAAGCTTCGATTGAATTAACCCAGCGACTGGCAAAATCAAAAGCATTTCCCGATGTTATTTTGCTGACCAGTTCCCAAGAGATCCGCCCGACACTTGATGATCGCAAGGCGCTGCTGTTAGTACGTTTCCCACAGAATTTCAGTGCCAATATCGCCAGTCATCACCCGACAGCCATTCAAGTTCTGCTGGATGGCCGTAACTCAAACAGTGCCCAGATTGCCGCCAATTATATCCAGCAAATTGTGATGGATTACCAAAAGCAATTCTTGGGAGATTCCCCTCGTTTCAACAATAGCGAATTAATCATTCGTAATTGGTATAACGCCAATTTGGACTATAAGTGGTTTGTCGTTCCGTCATTGGTTGCCATGATTACCACCATTGGTGTTCTCATCGTTACCGCACTATCGGTTGCACGTGAACGGGAACAAGGGACACTAGATCAATTGTTGGTTTCACCCTTGGCAACATGGCAAATATTCCTCGGCAAAGCCATTCCGGCGTTAGTTGTCGCCACCATGCAGGCAACCATTGTTTTGCTGATTGGCACACTGTTTTACCAAATCCCCTTCGCGGGATCATTATTGCTATTTTACGGCTGCATGTTGATTTATGGCTTATCGCTGGTTGGCTTCGGTTTGCTGATTTCTGCGGTTTGTTCGACTCAGCAACAGGCGTTTATCGGTGTGTTTGTCTTTATGATGCCCGCGATCTTACTTTCAGGCTATATTTCTCCGGTCGAAAATATGCCTGTCTGGTTACAAGACATTACGTGGATTAACCCAATCCGGCATTTTACAGACATTACCAAGCAGATTTATTTAAAAGGCGCTGATTTGTCGGTGATCTGGCCGAATCTATGGCCATTGTTGGTGATAACGGCAACGACGGGAGGGATTGCATATCGGTTGTTCCGCAGCAAAATTGCTTAGCCTACCGAATAAAAATCAAAACCAAATCAGATATAAAAGAGAGTAATATTTAACGATATTACTCTCTTTTCACGTTTTATCTTCCAAATATATATATCCTCTGTTTTGGTTACCGAACAGTTTTAAGACGCCAAACTAAAA
The DNA here is from genome assembly GCF_033949405.1 of Xenorhabdus santafensis. Taxonomy (NCBI): domain Bacteria; kingdom Pseudomonadati; phylum Pseudomonadota; class Gammaproteobacteria; order Enterobacterales; family Morganellaceae; genus Xenorhabdus; species Xenorhabdus santafensis. The sequence continues at coordinate 52,373 of NZ_VCDN01000048.1, forward strand.
TGTATTGTTTCAGTCGTAGATATGCTAAATATACTCATGGAAAGAGATCAAATTACATCGGCTTCTCCCCCGTATTTTGGCTCGATTCATTAATGGAGGCTTGGTAGGTATCGCGTTGTGGTTAGCAAAAAACCGCAGCTTGATGGAGTCTTAGATTCCCTTTATTATTTATTTCATGGATTAAATAAATAATAAAATCAGCGAGCTAACTGTTTTAAAAACATATCACTCTCCAGATAAACAGGTGAAAATAGATTTTCGTCACACACAGTTAATATGAGAATAATAATATGTCTATAGAAAAAATTGTTAATGATGTATTAAGTGAAACAAGAAAGTACTTTAATTTAAAAACACCAAATAGGCATTATGACGAACCAACACAATTAGAATTACCAGATCATAAGCGCCTATTTTATTCACCGGAGAACAGAAAGCAAAGAGAAATAATGCTTTTAAAAACAAGATGTAAAATAAAGGATGAAAGAAATCCATATGAAATAAACAGAATCTTACATAGCACACAAGGTCAAGATCACATAGGAAATTGCGGTGAATATAGCTGTAAGGCATTAGAATATCTAGTAAAAAAGTCACATTTAATTATGCACATGTATGGAAGGCCATTTGATATCACGATAATCGCCATTAAATGGCCCGACATTAAATGGCCCAAAAATAAATTTGATCATGCCTTTGTAATGATTTCGAGTAATTACCTGAATAAATTCCCAGATAAAAATAACTTATCAGATTTATTCTGCAAACCTCATGACTCAGAAATATGGATATGTGATCCTTGGGCAAATATAGCTTGCCACTCTTATGAATATCCTTTTGAATGGAAAATTAAAATGACAAAATGGGATGATAATGGAAAGTTATTACGGTGTTTTGGGGATATTCTGAAACCCAAAGAACCCGATGTCTATAATTTAATAGATGAAGGAATTAAAAGCGTATGGTTCAATCAAGAAGTGCATTCTGGTCATTTTCGCGTACTATAAAATAGTATTTTTCAACGCATCACTATTGGTATATAAGATATTTTTATTTTAAGTAACTGAGCTTACGTAAAGCTCACCTACCGCCATAAGTTCACCATAAGTTGCTTTTATCCTTCTATAGGTTGTTGAAATCTGAAATTGCCAATCCATTTAGAGCCTTGACATACATTGCGTACGTCAATTATAAAAGCCAGATAGCATAAATTTGGAGTGGTAACATGGCACGTAAACCCAGAACTGAAATGATTGAAACAACTCGACAAAAATTGATTGAAACTGCACGTCAACAGTTTGGCACGGTAGGATATGCCAATACTGTGATGGATGATCTGACCGCTAAAGCAGGAATGACACGAGGTGCTTTGTATCACCATTTCGGTGATAAGAAGGGACTGTTTCTTGCTGTACTTCAACAAATTGATGCCGAAATGGATGACCGTCTGAATGAAATCTCAAAGCGTGAAACAGATAGTTGGGCGGTATTTACTCTCCGCTGTCATGCCTATTTGAAAATGGCGATAGAACCGGAAATACAACGGATTGTTTTGTGTGATGCCTCCTCTGTCTTGGATGCCGACCAACAACAAAATTCCAGATTACAATGTATTACTTCAATCGCAGATATGCTAAACAGACTCATGGCAGAAGGCCAGGTTATATCGACGTCTCCCCATATTCTGGCTAGGTTCATTAATGGGGGTTTGATGGATACTGCATCGTGGATCGCCCAAAGTCAACATCCTGACAAAGCCTTATCAGATGCTTTGGGTTCCCTTAATGTTGTATTGAATGGATTAAAGAAAAAACCAAACCAGTAAGGTTAATGTTTTAAACAATATATTATTTTTCATAAAAACGGGAAAAATAAATTTTACGACGCGTACAGTTAATATGAGAATAATAATATGTCTATAGAAAATATTGTTAAAGAAGCATTAAGTGACACAAGAAGGTACTTTAATTTAAAAACTCAAAATAAATGTTATGAAGAATCAGCACGATTAGAATTACCAGAGCATAAACGCCAATTTTATTTACCGGAGAAGATAGAGGAAAGGTACGCGTTATTGAGTAAATCAAGAAGCCAAATGACGTATAGCCAAAGCCCATATAAAAAAAACCATATTTTAGAAAGCACACAAGGCAATGATCACGTAGGCAACTGTGATGAATATAGTTCTAAGGCGTTTAAATGCTTAATAAAAAAATCAAGGTTAATTCTTGAAATATATCAAAGAGAATTTGACATCTCGATAATCCACATTACTTCTCCCTCAACTCAATTTAATCACGGTATTGTAATGATTTCGAGTAACTATCTAAATCAATTTACAGATAGGGAAAACTTACCAGATTTATTCAATAGATATCATGACTCAGAAATATGGATATGTGATCCTTGGGCTAATATTGCTTGCTTGTCATACAACTATCCTATTGAATGGAAAAATAAAATGTTTAAATGGGATGGTAAAGGGAAGTTATTAAATTCTCCGGGAGGGATTTTAGAACCAACAGATTTCAAAATCGTCACCTTAATAGGCAATGGAATTAAAAGCGTAGCGTTCAATCAAAATGTAAAATTTTCCAAACGTCACATACGATGATATATCATTACGTACAATAAAAACCCTATCCTAACAGGGTTTTTTATTGTAATTAAATAGTTAAAAATAGCCCACTTCAGTATTGAGCTTTTCAGTCAGAGAGTTAAATAGATCGCTGAATACGGTTAGGTTGCACCAATCTATAACTATAAATAGCTGCCAAAAATACGGCAATACCTGCAACCAATGTGATCATAAAGCCTGCCTGAATACCCATTTCATCAACCACCCATCCTGCAAGTGAAGCCCCAAAAGCAACCCCCATGCTCAACCCAGTAATTACCCATGTTAATCCTTCAGTTAAATTGTGAGAGGGCACGATATATTCCACTAACCTCGTCGCGATAATCATCGTTGGGGCAAAAAATAATCCGGAAATAAATATCATCGTTGACAGTGTCAAAATATCGAATACCAACAGTAATGGTACAGTCGTCAGCATGGTTGCCAATGCTGTAAGCATAAACAGCCGAGGTAATGGAATATTTATTTTAATTGCGCCAAATACCAACCCAGCCAGACAAGAGCCTACAGCATATGCTGATAAAACAATACTTGCAGCGGCAGGTTGCCCTTGGCGTTCAGCAAAAGCCACACTGATAACATCAATAGTTCCGACAATAATTCCCAATGCGATTAATGATGCGACTAGTATTTGTACAGAGGGTATTTTTAAAACAGTGACTTTATTTACGCTGACATCTGGGTGTACTGCTGGTTCGGTTTGTTTTTGCAATATGAGCATCGCAGCGCCGATAGCCAGTAAAATCGCAGCAAACAATGGCCCGGCTTCAGGTGCTACAACTACACTTAATCCAACAGAAATTGGAGGCCCGATGATGAAACTAATGTCATCCAAAACAGCTTCAAAAGCAAAAGCAGTATGCAGTCGAGGATCATCCCGATAGATTTCTCTCCATCGCGCTCTGACCATGGCTGGCATACTTGGCATTCCTCCTGACAAGGCAGCAAAAACAAACAATGTCCAATCTGGTGCTTGAAAATGAGCGCACAGCAAAAGGATACACATTGAAATGACACTCAGCACAGTCACGTAAGGCAATACTCTGCTTTGCCCAAAACGATCCACCATACGTGAAATTTGTGGAGCAAATATCGCCATGGAAAAAGTGAACGTAGCAGCAACCGCCCCAGCAATCCAGTAAGAGCCTTTCAATTGCGAGAGCATGGTAATAATTCCTATCCCTGCCATAGAAATTGGCATTCGCGCAATTAATCCAGCAATAGAAAATGCTAATGCGCCCGGTGCCTTGAACAGCTCTTTGTACGGATTTGCCATAAATACTCCTGAAAAATTGATGAAGCCAGACTATTTAGAAAATCAAGAATGCCCACAAATTCACATACGAAGCGTATGTTAATTTAATTGACATACATAACGTATGTCAATTGAAAAAATCAAATACTATTAATTTGCAGTGATAAAAAAGGGCTTTTTCTTGCTGTGCTGCAACACATTGCCGCAGAAATGGATGGCCATCTAACTGATATTTCAAAGCGTGAAACAGATAGTTGGGCTGCCTTTACTCGTCGCAGCCATGCCTATTTGGAAATGGTAATAGAACCAGAAATACCGCGGGTTGTTCTGTTCGCTGCATCCTCAGTTTTAGAGGCCGAGCAGTTACAAAATGCCAGTTTGCAATGTATTGTTTCAACCGCAGATATTCTATGTATACTCATGGAAAAAGCTCAGATTACATCGACTTTTTCCCATATTCTGGCTCAATACATTAATGGGGGCTTGATGGATACCGCATTGTGGAGCACCAAATGCCAACGTCCTGACAAAACCTTATCTAATATATTAATTTCTTTTGATGTTTTATTGAATGGATTAAAGAAAGGATAAAATCAGTGAGGCCAATATTTTAAACAAAATATCGTTCTCCATAAAAACAGGTAAGAATAAATTTCGCACCGCACACCGTGAATATGAGAATAATAATATGTCTATAGAAAATATCATCAGAGAAACTGTATATGCTACAAGGTGTTTTTTTAATTTAAAATCTTATAACAAAAGCTATAAAGAATCAGTGCGCGTACAATTGCCAGCGTATAAACGCCAACTATATTCACCAGAAAATAGTGAGATGCGTGGAAGATTACTAGCGAAAACAAGAGATAGGATAAAACCTATGCACTCACCATATGAAAGAAATACTATTTTACACAGCATACAATCGCATGATCATGTTGGCAATTGTGGGGAACATAGCTGTAAAGCATTGGAGTATTTAGTCGAGAAGTCAAAATTAATTTGGGCAATATATCGAAGGCCATTTGATATCATAATGATCAACTTAAACAGTGACATAAGTTTGTTTGATCATCAATGTGTAATTTTATCATATAATTACCCTCAGCAACCAGAGTATCTTCCAAATTTACCAGATTTATTCAATCAACATCAAGGCGCTGAAATATGGGTATGTGATCCTTGGGCAAATATAGCTTGCCTTTCACACAACTATCCTATTGAATGGAAAAAGAAAATGCACAAATGGAGTAATAGAGGAAAATTATTATGTTATGGGCAAGAAGATATAAACCCAATAGATCCGAGGATCTACAGATTTATAGAGCAGAGTAATGCGAGTGTAATGTTCAGAGAGCATGTCGATTTTACCCCCTACCACCTACAATAACGTAAGTGATAGTTTGGTGAATATCTCATTGTAAAATGTTAAAACCAACTTACCGGAAAAGCCTGAATTGAAACTTTAGTTTCCATTAACTTTCCGTTGTAATAGATAGCTTGATAAACTTAATGAAATAAATACTTTTTAATAAAAGACTATTTTTTCATGAAGAAAAAATCATGGGGTGTTAGCCCTGAACACAGTTAATATAAAAATAGTAATATGCCTGTAAAAACCATTATTAAAGATACAGTAATCTACACAAGAGCTTTTTTTAACTTAAAAACAACTAATAAACATTATGAAGAAACGGCACTATTAAGAAAGCCAGAGCATAAACGTCAACTTTATGCTGCTGAAACCTATATATATAAATATAACTCATTACTCAAAACACAAGCGCTAACAAAGAATGTATATAATCCATATGACGCAAATAGAGCTTTAATTGAAACACAAAGGGATAATCATGTCGGTAACTGCTCTGAATATTCGTATAACGCAATGAATTTTTTAAAAAATAACTCAAGGATGATTTGGAATATATATAGAGAGCCTTTTATCATAGCCCTTCTTTTCATAGAAAATGATACTAAAAACTTTGACCATGCTTTCTTAATAATAGCGAAACATTTCTCTTTTTCGATCAAAGATATATTCAAAAAAAATTATAATTCAGAAATATGGGTATGTGATCCCTGGGCAAATATAGTTTGCCGCTCTTATGAATATCCTCTTGAATGGAAAGTTAAGATGCTGAAATGGAGTTCCGTAGGAAAAGTTATACAAAAAAAAGGTGTTTTTGTTAAACCAACAGACTCTGATATTTATCAATTAATAGATAAATATGCTCATAATATAACGATATCGTATTGTGAAAAGTTCGATTTTGCAGCTTATTCTTCACCTTAGCCATTGAATTTAATAAAAAACCCTGTGTTAGCAGGGTTTTTTATTGCAATTGATTAACTATATAAGAAATTATCGACGGTCGCCCAGAATACGCAATAACATCAGGAACAAGTTAATGAAGTCCAGATACAGAGTCAGTGCGCCAGTAATAGAATATCTGCGCATATTCTCTTTATCATTAACATCTATTTGCTCACCCATTTCTTTCAGCTTCTGAGTGTCATAAGCCGTCAAACCAGCAAAAATCACAACACCGATATAAGTGATTGCCCACATCAGCGCCGGACTTTTCAGCCAGATATTTAGTAAGGAAGCCAGAATAATGCCGATTAGCCCCATAAACAGGAAGCTACCCAAACCACTTAAGCTACGTTTGGTGGTATAACCATAAACACTCAGTGCACCGAACATACCCGCTGAAACGACAAATGTGCTGGCAATGGAGCTGCTGGTATAAACTACAAATATGCTGGAAAGCGTTAGCCCCGTCAGCATGGAATACAGCATGAATAGGCCCGTCGCCAATGCCCCACTCATTTTATGAACCAAGCCAGACAGCACAAACACCAATGCTAGCTGTGCAATGATCAAGCCATAGAACACAATGGAGCTACTAAAAATAGCGGATAAAATCTCAGGCGTATTCGCCACATACCATGCGACAAATGCAGTTAACAGCAGGCCACAAGTCATCCAACCATAGACTTGCGCCATGTAAGTTTGTATACCAGATTCAGTTTTCTGGACAATCGAACCATTAGAACGTTGATATCGGTCCATGACGATTACCTTTCGTGAAAAAGTTTAATATTTAAGACTGTTTTGAGAACAAACAATCTACGCAAAAGTTATACATTAGCATAGAACATTAACAAAGCCATCCGCCAATTAATGTCAATCTCAGTGACATACTATTTATCTATTAATTATATGCTATTTTTTGAGATGCTCCGCAAACTGGTTGAGTGCTCTATTATTTCAATCGATGTTCTGAGCCTGTTACCAGCGATTCACTGCGTCTTGATCACTTTCTCTCGTTTCGACCCAGCGCTCCCCTTCCGCAAGCGACTCTTTTTTCCAAAATGGCGCTTTAGTTTTCAGGTAATCCATAATGAATTCCGTTGCCATAAACGCCATCTGGCGATGAGAACTTGTAGCCCCAACGAATACAATTTCATCTCCCGGATACAGTTCACCAATACGGTGAATAACACTGATGCGCTGCAAAGACCAGCGCTGGCGCGCTTCATCAACAATATGCTGCAACATCTTTTCTGTCATGCCCGGATAATGTTCCAGCGTCAGCGCCTTCACATTATCACCTAAATTGTGATTGCGAACTTTTCCAGTAAAGGTTACTACAGCACCATCTTCATCACATTGTGAAAGCCATTGATATTCTGCCCCCACATCAAATGCCTCACATTGAACGAGAATCCGGGTCATTTTCCCTTCTGATTTTTCCACATTCAACCTCCCGTAACCGGCGGGAAAAATGCGACTTCATCACCATCCTGCAAAGGATGTTCAGCGTGAACAAAGGATTGGTTGACCGCAGACAGTAATTTACCCTCTTCCAGTGCCAACGCCCATTTATCACCTTTTTCAATCAGCGCAAGACGAAGATGTGCAACCGTAGGGTAGTCATTTGGCAGTTCAAGAGAGTCCATTCCTACTAACTCTCTTACTTGGGCAAAAAACAGTATTTTTATCATGCTTCCACCTTAAAATCGCCTGATTTTCCACCACTTTTTTCCAATAAGCGCACCGGGCCAATCACCATATCTTTCTGCACCGCTTTACACATGTCATAAATCGTCAAAGCGGCCACCGATGCGGCTGTCAACGCTTCCATTTCAACTCCGGTTTTCCCTGTCAAGCGGCAGCAGGCTTCGATTCTGACACGGTTGTACTCTGTCTGCGCTTCCAGTTGGACTTCCACTTTGCTGAGCAATAAAGGATGGCAAAGTGGGATCAATTCCCAAGTCCGTTTTGCTGCCTGAATCCCCGCAATACGGGCGGTAGCAAAAACATCCCCTTTATGGTGATCACCTGCAACGATCATGGACAATGTATCGGCACGCATTTCAACAAACGCTTCTGCCCGCGCTTCACGTACAGTTTCTGATTTGGCAGAAATATCCACCATATGAGCTTCACCCGCAGTATTGATATGGGTTAGTTGAGACATGCTTTGCTCCTAAAATTGCCCCTGAAAAACGGTTCTAAAAAAACAACCATACGGCCAAGTTAGCCGCCGATAAAAGAAAGATTGGGCGTAATGCCGCTATCACCCTGATGTAAAAAGTGTGTCTCACGTTTATGGCGCAATCCACCTTGAATGCGTAGTTTTAAATCATCAAGTGAAGCGTCATCAGACAGCAGATCACGCAATGGAATGCCTTGTTCTCCAAATAAACACAAGTGAAGGTTGCCAATGGCAGACACTCTGAGCCGATTGCAGCTTTGACAAAAATCTTTTTCATACGGCATGATAAGGCCGATTTCTCCCAAATAATCCGGGTGACAAAAAACCTGGGCCGGCCCGTCACTGCGTTCTCTCTGCAATTGTTGCCAGCCTTGTTGCAGTAGTTGGGTTCGGATAACTTCACCAGAAAGGTGATGGCGATGGAAAATATCACTCCCCTCTCCTGTTTCCATCAATTCGATGAACCGTAACTGAATAGGACGATTTTTTATCCAATCCAGAAAGGCAGGAAGATTGATATCGTTCACGTTCTTCATCAGCACTGCATTAACTTTCACAGTGTTGAACCCCGCGTCAAAAGCCGCATCAATGCCGCGCATGACCTGGAAAAATTTATCCTGCCCGGTAATGGCATGAAATTGGCGGGGATCAAGGCTGTCTACGCTGACATTGATTGCTGTCAGCCCGGCCTCTTTCCATTGACGTACATCACGTTCCATCCGGTAACCATTGGTTGTAACAGCAATTTTTTTGATTTGTGGATTTTCGTGAACAGCCGCAACAATATCGCTGAAATCACGGCGCATGGTCGGTTCACCACCTGTCAGGCGGATTTTTTCAGTACCAAGTTCAGCAAATGCCCGGCTGACACGTTGGATTTCCGGCAGAGAAAGAAATGACTTGTGGCCACCGGGCCGATACCCATCGGGTAAGCAATATGTGCAGCGGAAATTACACACATCGGTAACAGAGAGTCTTAAATAGTAAAATTTGCGCAAAAACGCATCTACGAGTTGTTCCACGATAACACCTTCCAAGTACGGGAGATGCAGGCATTTCTACCTTGCACCTTGGTGACTCAGGAGCCACGGCCAAAGCATCATATCAATGTGACATCCATTCGATAGAACAGCGACTTAGACACAGAGGCTAGGAGTTAATATCAATTAAACTTTTGTATGAATAATTACGTGAGTAACGGAGTGCTCGCCAAAGATTCTAACGCTTAAGGTGACAAAAAGCTAATGCCGATAACGATATATATCATAATATACAACGAGTTAAGTGAGTGCCATTCCATCAGGCTTATACAGGGTTTTTATGTTGTCATGCAAAAATTAAGAACAAAGTCCGCACAAAATCATAGCAACTTCTGAAGGCATTATATTTTATGATAAATTATATGAGATTTATTACAGCCCCTATATTTAGCCAGTAACAGGAATCCTATGCGAAATCGCACATTAGCTGATTTGGATCGCGTTGTCGCCCTCGGTGGCGGACATGGACTCGGACGTGTTATGTCCTCTCTTTCTTTTCTCGGTGCCCGTCTGACCGGCATTGTCACAACAACGGACAATGGCGGCTCAACCGGAAGGATACGACGCTCAGAAGGCGGGATAGCATGGGGAGATATGCGCAATTGCCTCAATCAATTAATCACGGAGCCAACTATCGCTTCTGCCATGTTTGAATATCGATTCAGCGGCAATGGCGAACTGGCAGGCCACAATTTGGGCAATTTGATGCTGAAATCGCTGGATCATTTAAGTGTTCGCCCTCTTGAAGCAATTAATCTGATCCGCAATTTGCTGAAAGTTAATGCACATTTGATCCCAATGTCAGAACAGTCGGTTGATTTAATGGCAATTGATGACCAAGGTAACACTGTTTATGGCGAAGTGAATATCGATCAACTCAATTCGGTGCCACAGGAGCTGTCACTTTATCCCCAGGTCAGTGCCACTAAAGAAGCGCTGGATGCCATTGAGCAGGCAGATTTGATTTTGATCGGCCCCGGCAGTTTTTTCACCAGCCTGATGCCTTTGTTGTTGTTGGAAGATTTAACGCAATCGTTGCGCCGCAGCAATGCAAATATGATTTATATCGGTAACTTGGGGAAAGAGTTGAGCCATGCAGCAGCCGAATTGTCATTGAAAGATAAAATAGACATCATGGAAAATAAAATTGACCGTAAAATGATCCATGCGCTTATTGTTGGCCCTTGCATTGACATCAGCCCATTTCATGACCGAATTGTAACCCAGCAAGTGTTGGAAGCGCAGGATATTCCCTATCGCCATGATCGTGAATTATTACGCCAAGCGATAGAAAGTACCCTGCAAAAATTGGGTTGATTGTTTCTTCACTCTGCTTAGTTACATTATTTAATCGATCTGTTCACACTTTTCGCGCGCAAAAAATGACGCGAAAACATTCACGCAAAAACTATGCAAAACTAAATTGTTAGAGAGAGTAATCAGTTACACTCTCTAACATCTGTTTAATTCAAGAATTGGCAATGAATTGCGTCCTCAATGCTTGTACCTGATCACGCACACTGGCCGCCTGTTCAAATTCAAGATCCCGTGCATGCTGATACATTTTGTCTTCCAGCTCACGTATTTTTCTTTCCAGCTCTTTTGTCGACAGATCGTGGTAATCATCCGTAACCAAGGCAACTTTACCTTTCCCTTTGTTTTTCCCTTTACCACCAGCTGGCTGGCCAATTTTCAGTATGTCGCCAATTTTTTTGTTCAACCCTTGCGGTACAATGCCGTTTTCTTCGTTGAATGCTTTCTGCTTGGCGCGACGACGTTCTGTTTCCCCAATGGCCTTTGCCATAGAGGCCGTTATCTTATCACCATACAAAATTGCCTTACCATGCAGGTTACGCGCTGCACGGCCAATGGTCTGGATCAAAGAACGTTCTGAGCGGAGGAAACCTTCTTTATCAGCATCCAAAATCGCTACAAGCGACACTTCCGGCATGTCCAAGCCTTCACGCAGCAAGTTGATACCGACCAAAACATCAAACTCACCCAAACGAAGATCACGGATAATTTCTACCCGCTCAACAGTATCAATATCCGAATGGAGATAGCGCACTCGCTCCCCATGCTCTTCTAAATATTCCGTCAAGTCTTCTGCCATTCGCTTGGTCAGGGTTGTGACCAATACTCGCTCATTTTTCTCTGCACGAATACGGATTTCGGATAATAAATCATCGACTTGAGTCGCGACAGGGCGAACTTCAACTTCCGGATCCACCAAGCCCGTTGGACGCACAACCTGTTCAACAACTTCATTGCCGGATTTTTCCATCTCGTAATGACCGGGAGTCGCTGAAACATAAATGGTTTGCGGCACCAGTGCTTCAAATTCTTCGAACCGCAATGGGCGATTGTCCAACGCTGATGGTAGCCGGAAACCATATTCCACCAACGTTTCCTTGCGGGAGCGATCGCCCCGGTACATGCCGCCAATCTGGGGAATAGTGACGTGGGATTCATCTACCACCAATAAACCATCTGCGGGTAGATAATCGAACAATGTTGGTGGTGGCTCTCCTGCCGCACGACCGGATAAGTAGCGGGAATAGTTTTCAATACCAGAGCAATAGCCCAATTCATTCATCATCTCGAGATCGAATTGGGTTCGTTGGGTGAGCCGTTGCTCTTCCAGCAATTTATCTGTGGACAACAACACCTTGCGCCGTTGCTCCAATTCCACTTTGATTTCTTCCATCGCCTGAATAATTCGTTCACGCGGTGTGACATAGTGAGTCTTGGGGTAAACCGTATAACGGGGGGTATTGTACTGCACCTGCCCCGTCAAAGGATCAAACAGGGAAAGGCGTTCCACTTCTTCATCAAACAGTTCAACGCGCAGGGCATGTTCATCCGATTCAGCCGGGTAAATATCAATGACCTCGCCGCGTACCCGGAATGTTCCGCGCTGGAACGCCTGATCATTGCGGGTATATTGCAATTCACTCAAGCGGCGCAGGATTGCACGCTGATCAATTAACATGCCCTCAGTTAAATGAAGCATCATCTTCAAATAACTATCAGGATCACCCAGACCATAAATTGCAGAAACAGAAGCCACCACAATCACATCGCGGCGTTCCAGCAGGGCTTTTGTTGCTGACAGCCGCATTTGCTCGATATGCTCGTTCACTGATGCGTCTTTTTCGATAAAAGTATCAGAGCTGGGTACATAGGCTTCGGGTTGGTAATAATCGTAATAGGAGACAAAATATTCCACCGCATTCTCAGGGAAGAACGATTTCATTTCGCTGTAAAGTTGTGCTGCCAATGTCTTGTTGGGAGCAAGAACCATCGTGGGGCGATTCAGGTTTGCGATAATATTGGCTATTGTAAATGTTTTACCTGAACCGGTTACGCCCAAAAGCGTCTGGTGTGCCAAGCCATCCTCCAGCCCTTCTTGCAATTGGCGGATAGCAGATGGCTGATCGCCTCCGGGTTTGAAATCAGAATGTAGCTTGAATACTTTATTCGATACCTTATTCGTTTCTTTGCTCATTTTCCCACCATTACTATTTTTACCCCACCAAACCTTTGTATGATACTGGATAAAAAACCAGCTTCAAGTCAGTTAGTAAAATATTATTGTTTTTTATTGTGTGGAAGTATGGTGCATAGAACAGGCGATGTCAGAACCATCTATTCTGTCAAAATGGAATGCGATTTATTCTCACAAACTTAATTTACCTTACAAACACGATCTGCCTCACAAAGTTAATATACCTTATAGTGATATTAACTTTAGGTTAACATTCACAGTGACTATTTTTATCCCCAGATAATAAGTTTGCTTTTTCTCATTTTTGTATTAGCTACTGAAATGATAAAGCACGGAATGACAAGCAGAATCAAAAAGGGATTGATTTTATATAACGAATTGATTTTAATCACAAAAAAATCCAAGGAGAGAATAACAGCAAATCTTGCGCAAGCCGCGTATTATCTTGCGTCGGGATAGTTTTCTAAAACTAATACACAAGGTTATCCACAGGAATAGTGGATAACTCAACAAACCCTATTGTGCATGGGAGCTTGCGGAGTTATTCCCACCTGTGAATTTTTTCAAAAAAGGAATATTTTTATCCTGTTTTGGAATAATTCCTCACTATTTATTGCTTAAAAATGGCTCAATATTTGTTGATATAAAATATTTTCCACATATGAAAAAGGTGTAAAATGCCACCTATGATATTCATTCTAGCTAACGCTAAGTAAACAATTAGTTAACCAATGAACTAATATGTAGATATTCACTTAAGTTATTTTTATCACAGCAATCCTCCAGATAGGGAATAATCCCCAGCAAGGGTGCGGATATCATGCGTTTCAACGTCTCCAGATACTCTGCTTGATATTTGCTAGCAGGTTCAATTTCATTGGCAACCCAGCCTGCCAGTTTCAATCCTGAGTGCTGAATCGCCTGTGCCGTTAGTACTGCATGATTGATACAACCAAGCTTAATGCCTACAGTTAAAATCACCGGTAAACGTTCCTCAATCACCCAATCAGCAAAAGTTTCGTTTTTCGACAAAGGGGTATACCAGCCCCCCGCTCCTTCAACTAAAACCCAATCAGCTTTTGCCGCCAATACTTCTAACCCCTGTGACAACGCTGAAAAACAGATAGGCTGGTTCAGCGCCGCACTCACGATATGGGGCGATGTTGGTTCAATAAATACCAACGGATTGACTTCTTGATAAGACAATGGCACTGAACTGTTTCTCTGCAAAGCCAACGCATCACCATTGCGTATGCCCTCAGGTGTTATTTCACTGCCCGATGCCACAGGCTTGTAACCCGCAGTTTGATAACCTTTTTTATTGGCAGCTTGCAGTAAGGCACAACTGACAACGGTCTTACCTACTTCAGTATCGGTTCCGGTCAGAAAATATTTACTTGTCACAATAAATAACTCCAAAAACAATTTGATAACTTAACGGGTAATTTCCATCATGGCGGGGATATGCATCAGCGAGGGCGTGTAAACGCTTTCTGGTCATTAACCCCCGCTGACGGCCATGATGAAGGTGTGTTGCCCCAATGCCTTTCAGAGAATTTAATAAAGGCAGGAGTTGCGGGTAACGCTGGCAATACTGTCGCTCCATGACTTTATGCCGGTAAGGCTGGCACGCATGTGCAATAGCCTGCAATGGCAAGAATTGGTTGATATGTTGATAGTCATCGACCCGCTGCCATGCTGTTTCCAGTTCACACAGTGAACCCTGTGCAAGGGTAGAAAAAACAATCAAGCCGCCCGGCCGGGTTACGCGATAAAATTCCTGCAATGCGCATGGCAGATCATTGCACCATTGCACCGCCAAGTTGCTGAAACAAATATCAACACTGTTATCAGCTAACCCCAAATGTTCTATATCACCTTGCAAATAGTAGTCAGCCGCATGTTGCGCCTGTGCATGGCTCAACATACCGGAAGCCAGATCTAACGCGATAACCTGTTTGCCTTGTTGCTTCCAGCGGGCACTGAAAAATCCCGTTCCACAACCTGCATCCAGAACCCGTACACCGCAACTTTCCATTTGAACCAGTTCCATCAAGTATTCACCGGTTTGTTGCTGTAATTTAGCCACCAAATCATACTTAGAAGCCGCCTTCCCAAAGGCACCTGCTATTGCCTGTTTATCGACAGATTTAATACCCAGGTTCATTCAGAGCCTCCAGTAATGCGTCAATGTCTTGTTGTGTATGATTTGCTGTCAGAGTAATGCGCAAACGGGCGCTTCCGGCAGGAACTGTGGGTGGCAATATTCCCTTGACCCACACATTTTTCTGCCTAAGCCGTTCAGATAGTGCTATGCAGTGTTCATTATCCCCAATAACCAGCGGTTGAATGGCTGTCCTTGAGTCCATCAGGCTAAAAGGCAAGTGCTGTGCTTCATGGCGAAAGTAATGAATATTATTTTGCAAAGTCTGTCGCAGCTCCTCACCAGCCCTGATTTGCCGAACTGCTTCGGTCAGTGCCACAGCCTGCGCAGGAGGCATTGACGTGCTGTAAATCAGGTGCCGGGCATACTGGAGCATGTAGTCGGCAGTTTGACCGTCGCAAAGAACAGCCGCACCACTCAGCCCGAACGCTTTGCCAAAGGTCACAATCAGGATTTCTGGTTTAATATTTTGCTCCCAGCAACTGCCCCGGCCTTCTTCACCGTGAATGCCGATACCGTGGGCATCATCTACCATCAACCAACTTTCAGTGGATTTTGTTTGCTGTGCAAGTAACCCCAGAGGTGCAAAGTCTCCATCCATGCTAAAGACTCCCTCCGTGACCACCAGCGTTTTACCTGCGCATTCTTTTGTCAGATGCTGTTGCAGGGAATCGATATCATTGTGCAAAAAACGCCGGAATTGTGCAGGGGAATGCATGGCAGCTTCCATCAATGAAGCATGGCTGAGGCGATCAGCAATAATGCGATCTTCTTTTTCCATTAAGGCGGCAATCACGCCTTGATTGGCTGCATAGCCAGAAATAAACAACAAGGCGTGGGAATAGCCTAACCACTCAGCCAATTGTTGTTCCAATGCATGGTGTGCTGCCGTGTAACCCGTAACATGCCCTGAGCTTCCACTCCCCACACCATACTGCTCAGCGCCTCGTTGCCATGCGGCAACAATCTGGGGATGTCGGCTTAATCCGAGGTAATCATTACTGGAAAAATTCAGGTATTGGCCATTTGAGGTGAATAAAAAACGCCCATCAGCACCTTGATGAGCTTGTCTATTACGCCATAGCGGGGTTCCCCGACGTTCGGCCAAACGTCGGGAGAGAAAATCTGACCAGCTCATTATATTGCCGCATTGTAGAATTGTTCGTCATCAGCATTATTAATGATGGCTTCGGTTAAATTCTGCTGTTGCTGATTATCCCCAAATGCAGTTTTTGTCTGCTGAGGGTTAATTCCCAAGCGACGGAACAGTTGCAGATCTTTATCTTCATCAGGGTTTGGTGTGGTCAGTAATTTACAACCGTAGAAGATAGAGTTGGCACCTGCCATAAAACACATGGCCTGTGTCTGTTCATTCATTTGCTCACGCCCTGCGGATAAGCGGACATGCGATGCCGGCATCATGATCCTTGCCACTGCAATGGTACGAATAAAATCGAAAGGATCGACATCTTCATTCTCTGCCAATGGCGTTCCCTTGACTTTCACCAGCATATTGATTGGCACACTTTCCGGCGGTTTAGGTAAGTTAGCCAATTGAACCAATAATGCCGCACGGTCACGGATTTGCTCCCCCAAACCAACAATGCCCCCAGAGCAAACTTTAATACCAGCACCCCGGACATTATCCAAGGTATTCAACCTATCCTGATAACTGCGGGTGGTAATGATATTGCCGTAAAATTCTGGTGAGGTGTCTAAGTTATGGTTGTAATAGTCCAGACCAGCCTCAGCCAAGCGTTCTGCTTGAGAAGGATTCAACATCCCCAGTGTCATGCAGGTTTCCATTCCCAGCGCTTTCACTTCCTTGACCATTTTTTCCAGATACGGCATATCGCGTTCATGCGGGTTTTTCCACGCGGCTCCCATGCAGAAACGGGTTGAGCCGGCTTTTTTAGCCTTGTGCGCTGACTCGATGACCTTTTCCACTTCCATCAACCGCTCTTTTTCTAAGCCAGTTTTATAGCGGGAACTTTGCGGACAATATTTACAGTCTTCCGGGCAGGCACCGGTTTTAATCGAAAGCAACGTGCTGACTTGTACTTGCTGTGGATCAAAATGCTCGCGGTGTACTTGCTGGGCCTGGAATAACAATTCAAAAAAAGGTTTATCAAACAGCTCCTGAGCCTGCTTAATAGTCCATTGATGACGCTCGCTCACAATAACATCTCCGACGTTAAAAAATGTTGTCAGTTTAAATAACGCCGTTATCATGTCAACTAAAATGAAACAGAAAAGGTTTACAAGTAATTTATCATGACTCCTTCAGATATTGAGTTTGACCTGCGCCATATTTGGCATCCGTATACATCAATGAGTCACCCGCTTCCCACCTATCCTGTTGTATCAGCCTCAGGTGTCGAACTGGTTTTATCCGATGGCCGCAAGCTGGTTGATGGTATGTCTTCATGGTGGGCAGCCATCCACGGCTATAATCATCCAAAGCTCAATGACGCGGCAAAATCACAAATCGATAAAATGTCTCATGTCATGTTTGGCGGCATTACTCACCCTCCTGCGGTAGAACTCTGCCGGCAATTAGTTGCAATGACACCTGATTCGCTGGAGTGTGTTTTTTTGGCAGATTCGGGCTCTGTTGCCGTAGAAGTCGCCCTGAAAATGGCATTGCAATATTGGCAAGCCAGAGGAGAAAAACGCCAACGCTTTCTGACATTACGGCATGGTTATCATGGCGATACTTTTGGCGCCATGTCTGTCTGTGATCCGGACAATTCCATGCATAGCCTGTACAACGGCTATCTGCCCAATCACCTCTTTGCCGATGCCCCAACGTGTCAATTTGATGATGAGTGGCAGCCTGAAGATATCGGCTCTTTTAAGCAGCTATTGCTGCAATATCATGATGAAATCGCCGCTGTTGTTCTGGAACCGATTGTTCAGGGCGCGGGTGGCATGCGGATTTATCACCCAGAATATCTGCGACAAGTTCGCCAGCTCTGTGATGAGCACCAAATTTTGCTGATTGCTGATGAAATAGCCACTGGGTTTGGGAGAACAGGTAAGTTATTTGCCTGTGAACACGCCCAGATCGAGCCGGATATTCTATGTTTAGGCAAAGCATTGACCGGAGGCTATATGACGTTATCAGCAACATTGACCACTCGCCATGTTGCAGAAACGATCAGTCAAGGTGAAGCAGGTTGCTTCATGCATGGCCCGACATTTATGGGGAATCCGCTGGCGTGTGCTGTTGCCAGTGCCAGCCTGAAATTGCTCACTGAAAGTGCGTGGCAGCAACGCATTCAAGCAATAGAGACACAATTAAAAGCGGAGTTACTCCCGTTAAAAACACATAATGCAGTTCAAGATGTTCGGGTTTTGGGTGCAATAGGTGTTGTTGAAATGAAACAACCCGTCGATGTCGCATCACTGCAACGTCATTTCGTTCAACAAGGTGTTTGGATCAGGCCGTTCGGCCGATTAATTTATTTGATGCCGCCTTATGTTATTCAATCAGAACAGTTATCTAAATTAACAACCGCTATTGTTAGTGCAATAAACGAATAAATACCAATCAGTAGAATACGCAATAGATTTCAATATGCATTATGTTCTCCCCCGCAACGCGGGGGAGTAATAATCTGCTTCCTGCAACTTCAAGTTAATTTTGTATATACTCATTCAATGCAATTCTGCTTAAAATTTGGAAAAATTAATTTCATATTTATGGAAAGCTGTTAACCACTCTTCAAAAGGAAATGGTATCCTGGCTGCGTACCATATTTCTCTTAGCTTCTCACTAGAAGCCGTCATATCTATGCGGTGAAAGAAAAGTCTTAGTAGTATCGAAGCTATAGTTACATTAATTTCAGGTGATGGTGCGTTAAACCTTCCCATGAAAGGTTCCATTACTGTTTCATAAGCGAATGGAGTGACTTTAATTTCTTTCCCCAAAAGACCTAGATTGCCTAAATAATTATTATTTGGATATGAATTATCGAACATAAAAAATTGCTTTCCATTGTACGGTTCAGATTTTATAAATCCTCTTTTATATAAACCAAGTATCAAATCACTATTAACATATGAATTAACCACATGAAAACCAAACGTTGCTTTTTTCCGTGGAGAGAAATTTATATAAGGTTCAGTTTTTCCTGGTGGAACAAGTTCATAGTCGCTTATATCCTCATTAGGTATTTCAAGCATAAGCAATTCTTTACGTAACGAAAATGGACTTTGTCGACTTGGTAGCCTTTTTCGATAAAATTCACTTTTTCCCGGTATATCATCTGCTGGATTTGACATGATATATCCTCCCAGTATTTTTAGCGGAATCAGTTTTTTTTAATTAACTCGCTCTATCCGCAAATGGCCCTTTTAAACCAATCAAATTGCCAAAGGGATCTTTAACTTGGCACATACCAGTACAAAACCGTTCCCTGCGAACCAAAACTGACTTTTTCATCTGCCTGTACAATATTTAATTAAAAACCACCAATCTCCAAAACAGTATAATCAAATTCTGCCAAATAAACAGAACGCGCAGATGGAAAAGCATATTTATACCATTCCAATCCAGCCTTGATATCAGGAACAGGAATAAGCAAAGTGCTTGCTTTCATTTTGATATTCTCTGGAATATAAATGCAAAGAAATTTTAAGCCGCGCCAATTGCAGCGCGGCTCGGAATTACAACGCCAGAATCGTAACCCACATCGGTGCTTTGCCAACCGGGTAACGCGCCAGTTGGGTCAGTTTTCCTGAATATTTATCAATGCGGGATACTGAAATATGGTCTGATTTCTGCCCTGATGCAATCAAGAAACTGCCGCTATGATCAATGGCAAAACCACGGGGTTGATTTGCTGTTCCATAATGTCCAGCCAGTGTCAGATGATAACCTTCTTCTGATACAAGGAAATGGCTAATCAGGCTTTCAGAACGTTCACTAGTATAAAGATGTCGGCCATCCGGTGTAATGTGAATATCTGCCGACCAACGAACACTGGAAAAATCCATCGGCAGCGAATCAATGGATTGTACAATGCGATATTTTTCCCACTTGCGCAAAACATCAACCGTTGCATCTAACTCGTTAATGCAATAAATCGCCTGTTTTTTCGGATGGAATGCCATATGGCGAGGACCAGCCCCGGCTGCTACCTTTATTTCATCAGCCCGGTTTTCTGTTAAATAACCTTGCTCATCTAAATTGAAAATACGGATGTGATCTTCTTTCAAGCATGGAACCAATAATTGACGATTTTCTCTATCAATATTGGCAGAATGCGGAGCTTGCAAACCTTCAATGATCTGAATCGGTGCTTGGGCAATACCATTTTCATCAATGGGATGAACACTTAAGTTATTAAAACTATATGAAGCAGAAAATAAAAAGCGCCCTACTCTGTCGGTTGATATATGGGTTGGGCTTCCCGGCAATGGAGCAATGGATTGTTGTTCAAGATGACCATGTTCCCCAATCGCATAGGTTACGATACTGAATTGAGGGCGGATTCCTACATATAAATGCTTACCATCAGGGTTAACCACCATAGGTTGTACTTCACCCGGCACCTTCACAGTCTGGAGAAGCGAAAGTTCCCCCGCTTCATTAAGTGCCCACACATGAATCTGACGACTATTTGGGCTGGCTGTATAGACCACCTGTTTCATATTCTCTCCTCAAATGCTTCTTTGCCATTTCATTAATCTGCAATGACCCGTAAAAAAATTACATCTGTTAAATTGACTGCATAAAGGTTTAACTATCTTTGGCCAACATATAATATTTACTTACACCATAGAAAACATAGAGGTTAACTCATGTCATACCGCGTTATCGCGCTGGATCTCGATGGTACATTGCTCGATCCACAAAAACGTATTCTGCCAGAATCATTAGTTGCCTTGAATGAAGCCCGTCAATCTGGCATTCAAATTTTGATTGTGACTGGTCGCCATCATGTTGCTATCCTCCCTTTCTATCAAGCGTTACAACTCGATACTCCTGCCATCTGTTGCAATGGAACTTATGCATATGATTTCAGTGCCAACAAAGTACTGACAGCTGATCCTCTTTCCATTCAAGAAACCATTCAGGCGCTTTCTTATCTGCAAGGAACGGATATTGAGCATTTGATGTATGTTGATAACGCCATTTTATATGAATTTCAGCATACTGTTGCGAGAACTCTCGCATGGTCAGACTCTCTGCCTGAACATCAACGTCCTACCCTTCAACAAGCTGCTGATTTCCGCGATGCAGTTCACAATGTAAATTCCATCTGGAAGTTGGCTGCCAGCTCGTCTAATTTAGTTCAACTACGCGAAATTAGTGAAAAAATTGAGGAAAATATTGGGCTTGAATGTGAGTGGTCATGGTTTAATCAAGTCGATATTGCCAAAAAAGGTAACAGCAAAGGCATGCGCTTGCAGCAATGGGTTGAATCGCAAGGCATGAACATGAAAGATGTGATTGCTTTCGGCGACAATTATAACGATCTCAGTATGCTGGAAACTGTTGGGATGGGAGTTGCTATGGGAAATGCGGTTGATGCTGTTAAAGAACGGGCAGATATAGTCACTTTGGACAATACTCAACCCGGCATCGCTGAAATGATAAGAAAACACGTTCTTTGAAAATTCGCGCCATTTCTTTATCACCTTGGTGGTCTCAAGGGGTTGTTACACCAAAAGATATGCACCAAGGGAAAACGGTATCAAAGGAAAATTGTATCAGGGGAGCGGGCATTTGCCTCATTTGCTCAAATGCATTAGTTCAAACTTGCGCTCCCTGAAACCATTTCCACTCGCTCATTTTTATGCGTGATTTTTATCCGTCATAAGTGGCGGTTCAACGATACTCCCTTTATCTGCGCATACAGCCATTGCCCTTCACGCAGGTTCAATTCCTCCCGCGCCCAAGAAGTTACTCTCGCCCATAGGCAGTGCTCACGCAGTGCCAATTTAACATCAACTTGACCTTCATCTTCAAAAAATTCAAGCACCTTAACTTGCAAGGTGTTGCGGACACTGCTGACTCTTGGCGGCTCCAGAACCAGAGAAACATCTGATGCATCAATGCGGATACGCAAATCAGTTCCAGGAACAACGTCAAGTGCCGGCAACCAAAGCGCTTTGTCAGACACAGCCACTGCGGTCATGTGATAACGTTCATGATGTTCCATAACAGAAACTTTCAATATGCTGCAAAGACTCTCTTTTTGCAGCCACGGGCGCAATACACTGCTCGACCAGACATCTTCCAATGTCCCTGTCGCCCTGACTTTTCCTTTATCCATGACAATAACGTTGTCTGCCAGACGCAAAATTTCGTCCAAACTGTGACTGACATACAAGATTGGAATTTTGACATCTTCAGACAATTTTTCGAGATACGGCAATAACTCACGCTTACGCGGCAGATCCAAAGACGCAAGAGGTTCATCCATCAGCAAAATCTCAGGAGCGGTCAATAATGCGCGACCAATAGCAACTCGTTGCTTCTCCCCACCGGATAGTGTGATAGGAAAACGTGACAGTAAATGTTCTATTCCCAATAAACCGACGATGTTATCAAACTGCGTTTTCATCTCGGGTGCCATGCCGTATTGCAAATTACCCTTCACGCTATAATGCGGAAAAAGGCGGGCATCCTGAAAAACATAACCAATCCGACGTTTTTCCGCAGGTAAAAAAAGGTTTTGCTCTACATCCACCAAGGTGCGCCCATTTAAAACAATCCGGCCTTTCTGCGGACGAGTCAATCCTGCAATGACATTGATTAATGAGGTTTTTCCTGCGCCGGAAAGCCCAAATATGGCGGTGATGCTTTCTGTCGGCAAAGTAGTATCAACCTGCATATGCAGTTCGCCCAAGTGCTGCTCAATATTCAGTTCTAACATGCTGCCCCCAGACGTTTTCTGCCCCAGCGTGTCAGCCATTCTGAAAGCATTAATGAAATCAGCGCGAGCGCAATCGCAATGACGCACAAACGCACCGCAGCGGTTTCAGCCCCCGGCATTTCTATTAATGTATACATCGCTAGGGGAATGGTACGCGTTTCTCCCGGTATATTCGAAACAAAGGTGATTGTGGCTCCAAACTCCCCCAGTGAACGGGCGAATGCAAGCACTGCACCGACAATGATCCCCGGCAATGACAGTGGCAAAGTGATAGTTAAAAAGACTTTGAGGGAACCGGCACCCAATGTATGTGCCGCCTGTTCCAAACGCCTGTCTATACCCTCCAGCGATAACCGGATGGCCCTGACCATGAGAGGAAAAGCAACCACAGCTGAGGCCAGCGCGGCACCTGTCCAATTAAATGCGAAACTAACCCCAAACCAGTCATAAAGGAATTCGCCAATTACACCACGGCGCCCCATGCTGATGAGCAGTAAATATCCCACCACCACCGGCGGCAATACCAGTGGTAAGTGGATAATGCTGTCTAGCAAAGACTTGCCAAAAAATTGACAACGCGCCAACATCCATGCCATTAAGATCCCGAATGGCAGACTGAACAGCACAGCAATACCTGAGATTTTTAAGCTCAGTAAAATAGCCTGCCATTCGTATTCACTTAACATCTCCAAAAGATCTGTTCCTACAATGGGGTAAAGCCGTAACGTTTAAAAATTGCTGCGGCTTCAGGGGTTTTAAGGTAATCATAAAAACTGCGAACATCCTGTTTTTCATGACCTTTGACTATTGCAACCGGATATTCCACCGGTTTATGACTCTCTGGTGGGAAAACCCCCACAACTTTTACTTTATTGCTGGCAACGGCATCAGAACCATAAACAATGCCCAGTGGAGCCTCCGCCCGTTCTACCAACGCCATTCCAACACGCACATTGTTGGTACGTGCCATCAATGGATTGACCGTATCCCATGCATTCAGGTATTGCAGTGATTCTTTGGCATAGATGCCAACCGGAACATGGTCAGGATCACCCACCGCCAATCGGCCATCCGCCAACAAAGATTTCCAGTCTGTCTCCCGGTTAAGTTCAACTTTGTTCAATTTGCTCTCTTTGGGGGCGATCAGAACCAGTTCATTACCCAATAAAGTATGACGGCTATCCTTAACAATTAATTGCTTATCAGCTAAATAGTTCATCCATTGCTGATCAGCAGAGATAAAAATATCTGCCGGTGCTCCCTGTTCTATCTGACGAGCCAGTGTCGAAGATGAGGCATAAGAAGTAACAATATTTCCCTGCTTCTCTTTTTTATATTGTGCAGCAATATCATCAAGAGCATTAGTTAATGAGGCAGCAGCAAAAACTGTTACTTTATCCGCAGCCCAACTGTTTCCAGCCAGCACAACAGAAATCACAGCACTGATTAATAACTGATGAACTGTCTTTTTCATTTTGTATTTCACCTAAGATAATCAATATGGTGCGTTGTATATAACAAGGTACAACGTAAAATGAAAATGCTATTCAAAGATTAATCGGCAAGTTGTGAGCCAGTTTTAGCTTTTATGTGAACTACAGTGTAAGGATTACATCCGGAGAGAAAGCAAAGGAGGTAATTACCCGGCACGCCGGGCAATAAAAAATAACGGGGATCAAGACTGCCGCTCGGCATTCTCTGTTTTGGAGATCAAGTTAAACAACCCTCCAAGCGCATATATCAATGCTAAAATAGCGGCCATTACTACGGGAACCATGATCAGCGCAAATCCCATACTTGTAATCAATTCTAACATGCCAACCTCATATCCTGAGCGGGTAATAAAATAACTATACTGCGTGGTGCCAGACATAGCCCAAGCACTCACTTCGTTATTCTAGACAATAAAAAAGTAACAGTAACCGACGAAACGTGCGATTCTTACTACTACCCTGTGAAAACTCTCAAATATTTGCCTGAAATCGAACACTATGCAAGCTGAAATATTGTTAACGCTAAAATTGCAACAACGTCTGTTCGCAGATCCCAGACGAATCGAATTACTCAAACAAATCAAAATTACCGGCTCCATCAGTCAAGGCGCGAAGCAAGCAGGGATCAGCTATAAAAGTGCCTGGGATGCCATCAATGAAATGAATCAGCTCGCAGATGAAATATTGGTGGAACGAGCAACTGGGGGAAAAGGCGGCGGCGGGGCCCAAATTACTTCCTATGGAGAACGGTTGTTGCAACTGTATGACTTACTGGGAAAAATTCAGCAAAAAGCGTTTGATGCCTTAAACGATGATTCGCTGCCCTTGGACAGCCTGCTGGCAGCCATTTCTCGTTTTTCGTTACAGACCAGTGCCCGCAACCAGTTTTTCGGCACTATCATTGAACGTGATTATCAAGATATACAACAGCATGTTCGTGTCCTGCTTGCTGATGGCACAACGTCAATCCGTGCTGCGTTGACGGAACAAAGTGCTGACAGGCTGGGTTTGGTTAACGGAAAAGAAGTTCTTGTGTTGATTAAAGCTCCGTGGATAACGTTGACTAAAGAGCATGTATCCTCATCTTCATTCGATAACGCGCTTTCAGGCCAAATCAATCATCTTGATACAGGAGCCGAACACAGCGAAGTTATCCTAGCACTTAATGGTGGTGAATCTCTTTGTGTTACGCTTTCTAATCAGGAAGTGGAATGTTTAAAACTCCAACCCAATGACGCTGTTACCGCGTGTTTTCAAGCAGATAAAGTTATCATTGCCACTTTATGCTAGGTATTGAGTGTTGAATACCTGCTTCCGGCAGGTTTCAAAAATTATTAATCCTTAACAAATAACAGACAACTACACATTGACATTGTGCATTATTCCGCTTATTTCTGATGATTATTTAGTTCATGTTGCTTAAATAAGGAAGAAGAATGTCTGAGTTGCAAATAACACAAGGTAGTTTCCGTTTAAGTGACACCCGTACCCTGCGGCTACCGTCACTGAAAATTATTTCCGGAGAAAGTTGGGCTTTTGTTGGTGCAAATGGCAGTGGGAAATCATCTCTGGCTCGTGCCCTTTCAAATGATTTAATTCAATTGGCAGGTGAGCGTCATTGTTCATTTCATACACCTGTTCTTCTCTCTTTTGAGCAATTACAAAAATTGATCGATGAAGAGTGGCAGCGTAATAATACAGATTTACTGAGCGAGGGTGAGGAAGATACTGGGCGCACTGCGGCCGATATTATTCAGCTCTACCATCAAGATAATGAGCTGTGCCTTGAGTTAAGTGGATATTTTGGCATCAAGGATTTACTTTCAAGGCGGTTCAAATACCTTTCAACAGGAGAAACACGCAAAGTGCTGCTCTGTCAGGCACTGATGATAAATCCTGACTTGCTGATCCTTGATGAACCTTTTGATGGACTGGATGCCTACGCACAAAAACAACTTGCCCAGTTACTGGGTTCGTTGGCAATAAAAGGCATTACGCTCGTTCTGATCTTAACCCGTTTCAATGAAATCCCCGATTTTGTTGAGAAAATCGGCGTATTGGCAGATTGTCACCTGACTTTGGCCGGAGAAAAAGACAGCATTCTGGCAGAATCTATCGTAGCCCAACTGGCACACAGTGAAAAATTGCGCAACATTCATCTTCCCGAAGTAGACGAATCTCAGGCAGATAAACAACTTCCCGCCGAACAGCCATTGGTATCAATGCGCAACGTCACTGTTCAATATAATGAAAAACCTATCCTGCATAATCTGAGCTGGCAGGTAAATCCTCATGAAAATTGGCAAATCATCGGTGAAAATGGAGCGGGTAAATCAACACTTCTCAGTCTTATTACCGGAGATCATCCTCAAGGTTACAGCAACCATTTAATTTTGTTTGGCAGGCAACGGGGCAGCGGTGAAACGATTTGGGAGATCAAGCGCCACATTGGTTATGTCAGTAATAGCATTCATCTTGAATATCGTGTCAGTACCAATGTCCGCAATGTCATTCTTTCCGGTTTCTTCGATTCAATAGGGCTATATCAAGCCGTATCCGATCGGCAACTACAATTAGCCAATGAGTGGCTAAGTTTATTGGGATTATCAGAAGCAACTGCCACCAGCCCATTCCACAGCCTATCGTGGGGTCAGCAGAGACTGGTTTTGATCGCCCGTGCGTTAGTCAAACACCCGGCGTTGTTAATTCTGGATGAGCCATTGCAGGGGTTGGATCCTCTCAATCGGCAATTGGTCCTGCGTTTCATTGATATTATGATTTCCAGCGGTGAGACACAGCTTTTGTTTGTTTCCCACCATCAGGAAGATGCGCCGGAATGCATTACTCATCGTCTCAGGTTTGTTCCTGATGGTGATGTTTATCGGTATGAAACTGAAACTGTGTCACCAAAAACGCCCTGATTTATTTTGCCCTGATTCTTTCCTTGCCTGGCTCCTTTTACAAGTAAAGGAGCCTACTCCACGATATTGCTATTTCTAATCATCGGATGGCAATCCAAACACTACTTTTTTTGATATTTTTATAATTCTTTTTGAATTTCTTATCTGTTAATATACAATTCTCGCCTTTTTCAGACTATTTCATTGATTTTTTCAAAGATAACAGGGAATTATATGGCTTGGGCACTACTTGCCGTTTCATTGGCATTTTTGGGTAAACGCCAGAAAATTGCTTTTTTCATTGCATTCTTAGCTGTCATTGTTGGGTACAGCGCTCACATACTTACCTATCCCGCTGTAATCACGTTAGTTGCGATTATTGTTTTAGGTGCAGTGCACGTTTACTATAAAAAACACAATATTATCAAAAACATCACAGAGCTATTATTGCTTATCTTTGGCGTTTTGCTATTTATACATTACCTGCCAGGCTTCCATAACCTCAAATACTTGGACAAAGTACAAACAGGAGCCCTCAGCGCACCTTTTTCAATGTATTTCAACTTTGACAAAGCATTGTTACCTTTCATTTTATTGATTTGCATGCCAACTTTGTTCACGCGAAAACCTGTGATCAATGCACCTCCCCACGGATGGGCATTATTGATTGCGGCCGTTCCTGCGTTACTGGGGCTTGCAACCGCATTGGGCGGTTTAGCCGTTGAGCTCCATTTGCCCAGTTGGTTCCCTGCTTTTGTCGTTGCTAATATTTTCTTCGTCTCTTTGGCAGAAGAAGCACTATTCCGGGGTTATATTCAGCAAAAGCTGAGCCAATGGATGAACCCTTATTTTGCCCTGATTATCACTTCTCTGATCTTTGGTGCGGCTCACTTTGCTGGCGGTGGTCTGTTGATGATTTTCGCAACATTGGCAGGATTGATTTATGGTATCACTTGGATGTGGAGCGGTCGTTTGTGGGTTGCGGTTGCTTTTCATTTTGCGCTCAATGTGATGCATCTACTGTTTTTTACCTATCCGGTCAAATCAGCAATTCTTTAAGCTGAATCTCATTTGATGATCTGAACTGCCGTCTTTTGCCTTTGGGACACGGTTCAGATCAAACATCGCTATCCCTTTCCATGCAAATAGCTACACTCCGTAATTGTCACCAAATATGATTTAAAACAGGAGATACGAGACTATTGTTTGCCGTTTCGGCCTATCGCGCCATATAATGCCCGCAGCGATCATTTCATTTCGTATTAAAGTACTAATAGGAGTTTAAGCTATGGCTGTAACTAAACTGGTTCTTGTAAGGCACGGTGAGAGCGAGTGGAACAAAGAGAACCGTTTTACTGGCTGGACTGACGTTGAACTGTCTGACAAAGGCCGTTCTGAAGCACAACAAGCAGGCCAATTGTTAAAGCAAGAAGGTTTCGTCTTTGATTTTGCCTACACTTCCGTTTTAAAACGTGCCATTCACACTTTGTGGAACATTCTGGACCAAGTCGATCAGCAATGGCTGCCAGTTGAAAAAAGCTGGAAATTGAATGAGCGCCACTATGGTGCATTGCAAGGTTTAGATAAAGCAGAAACTGCCGCTAAGTATGGTGATGACCAAGTTAAGCTGTGGCGCCGCGGTTTTGCTATCACCCCTCCTGATTTAACCAAAGATGATGAGCGTTACCCAGGCCATGATCCTCGCTATGCAACCCTGAAACCAGAAGAACTTCCGGTGACAGAAAGCCTTGCTACCACTATCGAACGTGTTATCCCTTATTGGGAAGAAGTTATCAAACCACGTGTGGAAAAAGGTGAAAAAGTCATTATCGCGGCTCACGGTAACTCTCTGCGCGCACTGGTGAAATATCTGGATAACATGAGCGAAGAAGAAATTCTTGAGCTGAATATCCCAACTGCGGTACCACTGGTTTATGAGTTTGATGAAAACATGAAACCTATCAAACACTATTATCTGGGCAATGCTGAAGAAATTGCAGCAAAAGCAGCCGCAGTGGCAAACCAAGGTAAAGCGAAATAATCCGCAAGGATTAAATCACAAAACAATGCTAAGAAGCCGGAAATTATTCCGGCTTCTTTATGGTACTTTCGCAATGAATTAGCTTCTGCGTTTTTTGACTGCCTGAGATAGCTGACGGAGCAACAGTTCTGTATCTTCCCAACCAATGCAGGCATCTGTCACACTTTGGCCATAAACTAAGGGCTTACCACTCTCCAGATTCTGATTTCCTTCAACCAAGTGGCTTTCTACCATCACCCCCATGATTGCCGCCTCACCGCCAGAAATTTGCTCACAGACATCGGCTCCCACGTCCAATTGTTTTTTAAATTGTTTCAAGCTGTTTGCATGGCTGAAGTCAATCATTACGCGGAACGGCAGATTTGCTTTCAACAAACCCTCTTTAACTTCACTGACGTGTTTGGCACTGTAATTAGGTTCTTTGCCGCCCCGTAAAATAATATGACAATCTTGATTGCCCGTTGTATTGACAATCGCAGAGTGTCCCCATTTTGTCACAGACAGAAAACAGTGCGATGAACTGGCTGAATTGATGGCATCGATAGCAACTTTAATGGTTCCATCCGTGCCATTTTTGAATCCTACCGGGCAGGAAAGCCCGGACGCCAATTCACGATGAACCTGAGATTCTGTAGTACGAGCTCCGATTGCTCCCCAGCTCATGAGATCAGCCAAATACTGCGGAGTGATCATATCCAGAAATTCACCGGCTGTAGGTAACCCGGAACTGTTAATATCAAGCAGTAATTTACGGGCAGTGCGTAAGCCTTCGTTGATATTAAAGCTGCAATCCATGTTGGGATCGTTAATTAACCCCTTCCAACCGATTGTTGTGCGAGGTTTTTCAAAATAAACCCGCATGATGATTTCTAAGTCAGCTTTCAATTCATCACGTAATTTATTCAAGCGCTCGGCATATTCCAATGCAGCTTTAGTGTCATGAATTGAGCATGGCCCAATCACTACCAATAGACGATCATCTTCACCAATTAAAATATTATGAACAGATTCACGAGCCTTACGAACAGTCGTAGCACTATCTTCTGTCGCAGGAAATTTTTCAAGTAATGCAACTGGTGGTAATAATTCTGTTATTTTTCTTATTCTTATATCGTCATTCTGGTAGTTCATTGTCCTTTCACCTACATGTGTTTACAGTTATTTAAGATAATTTTGTGATCTCAATCTAACTGCTAGACGTTGTGCTGTAAATAATCTTTGTGAGTAAAATGATGAGGCTTTTTTTATCAAAAAAAGTCATTAAACGTAAAAGTAGTGTTAATTCAAACAAATGGACTTATCCGAAGGGAATATGTGAGGAGAAGTGAGATAAGTGGTCATAGTTAAAGTAATTATCTATGACCACTTGGTGATGTTAACTTACATCCTCATTTTCTTTTAACTGCTGTTCGTTGTTGTGCTCAGCGGCCTTGATCCACAAACGAAAACCATTCAATGCAATGCCGGTCAGAATAATATATTGCAACGACATCGCCAAAACACCTTGAAGGTAAAAAAGCACGACACTGACAACATTGATAATTAACCATATAAACCAATTTTCTACATGTTTACGGGTCATTAATATCATTGCGACTATCGATAGTACCATCAGGACGGAATCCCAGAATGGGAAAGCATCTGGCTTTAATTCAGGCATGGTGATATTGAATCCCACACCTTGCAAAGTAAACACCACAATTTCTGCCATATAGCCAAATATTTGGTCAATGTTGAACGTCATGATTAATATGCTCAGAATGGATATAGCCGCAACAATGAGCATCTGTTTGGGTCTAAGCCAGCGAATTTTGAGTTTTATTTGTTTTTGTTCGTCCACTCGGCTCCATGCATACCAGCCATAGACATTAGCGGCAAAGAAAAAGATTTGTAGGATAAGACTGGCGTAAAGTTGAATTTGAAAGAAGATCACGGCAAATAATGTGACATTAATTAATCCAAAAAGGTAATTAATGGTCTTTTCTTGGCTGGCGAGCCAAATACATAATAAACCTGCTATCGTCCCAATCGCTTCAATATATGAAAGATCGTAACCATCAGTCCCTAATGGGATATGCACCAATATGTTTTTAATGTTGAAAAAATCCATGCTTTCTTATCCTTACCATGAGTGATGTTTAGTATACCAACACAATAAATGTAGAATCGCGTGATTAATTAGTCATTTTATTTGATACCGTTTAACATGCTAAACAAGATAACGGATTTACTGGTAAATATCAATGATGCTTAATTTTTAAAATGCCTCCGGATTATGCATTGGATCGTTATTAATTAAGATCACTGCGGATAATTATTTTATTAATAATTCTGAGAGAGTTTGAAGCATCAATTGGTTTGATATGACAGAACATACTTTCAGACTATAAAAATAGCATTACATCTAATTGTTACTCGCAAGAGAATAATTAGATTTCGTATCTTCAATCGGTTTTGACAAGGATGATTCGGCCTTTGGCCTCACCCTTCGGGCCGATGCTGACGCATCGTTGTCTCGCTGCGCTCGGCTCGAACCTACGCTCCATTGATGAAAAGTCAAC
>NZ_VCDN01000049.1:0-1654 GCF_033949405.1 Xenorhabdus santafensis
CGTAGTGGAACTGCTCTTCATGCGGACGATTGCCCTCGAACAGCGTATGCAAAATTTGGTCGTTGGCATTGTAACGGTAGCGGGTTTGTCCCCAGCGACTGTCATCAATCACCCGTACATTATGGGCACGATCATATTGCCAGCTGCGGTTGACAGCGGTGGCCTGCGGCGGGAAATGCGGGTCATTTTCCGCCAATGTTTCCCGGAAAAATTGCGTCGCTTGCCCCGCTGACCGATGTGCCAGCAAGCCGGTTGCGGTGTAGCGGCTGGCAAGGATAAAACCGCCAAAGCCGAACATACACCGTGGGATACGTGCCGCAAAATAATAAAGCTAAAACCCGCCCGCAACCCATCTTAAGGGGCAGTGGCTTAAACAGGCTTATTTTGAGATTGGCGGCTTGGTCACGGTGAAAATCATGGACGGCTGTCTGGTGCTGATCCCCGACAGTTCCGAAACAAACATGTCTCAAACAGCAATACCTGCGCCAGCGGGCGCAACTCAGTGAAATTAAGCTGAAGATGCGGGAGTTGATTGGCGACTACAAAAACCGCTAAGGGCAGGGAGTAAGCCGCTCTTAACAGAACAAAGCCGGAAGATCACGGGGATCTTTCCGGCCTATTAATCATAATCAAAAGAATAATTCGTCCTTATTTATGCCATATTAATTTTTAAACTTCATATACTTTTTACTCCCTGTATTTAATTGATGTTTAAAAAATTCTGTCTCTTTGTATTCATTCATAGTGCCATGATTACAGCTACTATAGTTATCTCCTAAGCTGCCATCATTTTGCCACCTACAAACCGGACAAATTTCATAAAACGCATCTTCATTGTCTTCAAAAACAATATAGTTACAGGCAGAACAATGTACGCCAGTAATTAAATTATCATCACGGTCTATAATTAATATTTCGTTTCCGGTTATATCTTTGATAATTTCTTCGAAAAAACAATTTCTTAGTAATTTTGAGTAATTGAAATTATCTAATATAACATCATTATACTTTTGCTTTATTGCTTCTGATGGCAGCTCACCTTCTATTTCTCCCAATTCAAAAAGTAATTGAATACGACTATCTACATTCTCTGTAAATAGTGAGTGGAGTTTCAAAAAACTAATCACTTCAGAATATAAAAATTCAATTTTCATTATAAACTCTTCGCTAATTCAATTGCAGCTTGGAAAGCATCACTATCCCGACCATCATCTATGTAATAAGTTCTCATTTCTCTTTTACCTGCATGACCGACAAAGATCTCGCCAGTACTTTTATCATGTTTAATGATGATGTTATTAACTTTAGTTTCTTGCATGGTTTCAGTTAGTGGTTTGTTAGAAAACTCTTTTGCCTTATTTAAATATTGGGGCTGAGTAATATCACCGAATTCTTTACCGTGTTTAAGGTAATGATATTGCAAACCAGATAAATTCTTATGAGTTACATCACCAATTTGGTAATCCCTCTTGTTAGGATTAAAGCCCTTCCATTTTATGGATGCTGCAAGCCCACAATCTTTACCGGCCAACCCAAACGGATCGATCCAACCCGTCGGGTTATGCACATACCCATACGGATTCAGCCCACCCAGCAGCCCTATCGGGTCCGGCGAGATATACTGTGCCGTGCTCGGATTATAGTAACGAAAACG
>NZ_VCDN01000050.1:0-51024 GCF_033949405.1 Xenorhabdus santafensis
CGGGGGCATAGATAACCGTATGTTTATAAAAACGGTGACTGGGGTGAATGAGTGCAGCCAACAAAGAGGCAACTTGAAAGACGAAGGGTATAAACGAACCATGCTCGCTAAAGGCGCAGCTTTACTTCACCATAGGATCATCGGTGCCATGCAAGAACAATATCGTCCAGAAGACATAGAGCAACAAGTCCAGCTTCATTGGCAAGAGAAGCAAACATTTAAAGTGACAGAAGACAACAATAAAGAAAAATATTACTGCCTGTCCATGCTACCTTACCCTTCTGGCCGACTACACATGGGCCATGTTCGTAACTACACTATTGGTGATGTGGTTTCCCGTTATCAGCGCATGCTGGGTAAAAATGTCCTGCAACCTATCGGTTGGGATGCCTTCGGCCTGCCAGCAGAAGGCGCTGCGATCAAAAATAATACCGCTCCAGCACCTTGGACTTATTCCAATATCGAGTACATGAAAAACCAGTTGAAAATGCTGGGATTCGGCTATGACTGGGATCGCGAAGTCACGACCTGTACACCGGAATACTATCGCTGGGAACAGTGGTTCTTCACTAAATTGTACGAAAAAGGCCTGGTATACAAAAAAACTTCTGCGGTTAACTGGTGTCCACACGATCTGACTGTTCTGGCAAACGAGCAGGTTATCGATGGTTGCTGCTGGCGTTGTGATACTCAGGTTGAGCGTAAAGAGATCCCGCAGTGGTTCATCAAAATTACCGCTTATGCAGAAGAGCTGTTAAACGATCTGGATAAGCTGGAAGACTGGCCTGAGCAGGTCAAAGTCATGCAACGCAACTGGATAGGCCGTTCAGAAGGTGTTGAAATCACTTTTAATGTTGCTGACAGCCAAGAAAAACTCACGGTTTATACAACTCGCCCGGACACGTTCATGGGGGCAACGTATGTTGCTGTAGCGGCGGGTCATCCTCTGGCAAAACAAGCTGCGGAAAACAATCCGGCATTGGCCGAATTCATTAATGAATGCCGCAATACCAAAGTTGCCGAAGCAGATATGGCTACGATGGAGAAAAAAGGCATGTCAACGGGCATGTTCGTCATTCATCCATTAACCAATGAAAAAATCGCTATCTGGGTTGCTAACTTTGTTCTGATGGAATACGGCACAGGGGCGGTAATGGCAGTTCCTGCGCATGATCAGCGTGATTGGGAATTCGCGACCAAATATAACCTGCCGATGAAAGCCGTTATTCTGGATAATGACGGTAACGTGCCAAACATTCAAGAAGCGGCACTGACAGACAAAAATGCCCTGTGCAACTCCGGTGAATTCGATGGATTAAGCAATGAAGAAGGCTTCAATACCATTGCGGATAAATTGGTTTCAATGGGTGTAGGCCAACGCAAAGTCAATTACCGCCTGCGCGACTGGGGTGTTTCCCGCCAGCGTTATTGGGGAGCGCCAATTCCGATGGCAACATTGGAAGACGGCACGGTCGTTCCTGTACCAGAAGATCAACTGCCGGTTGTTCTGCCGGAAGATGTTGAAATGGATGGCATTACCAGCCCAATCAAAGCTGATCCTGAGTGGGCGAAAACCACGATTAATGGTCAGCCAGCACTGTTTGAAACAGATACCTTTGATACTTTCATGGAGTCTTCCTGGTATTACGCGCGCTATACTTGCCCTGACTATGATAAAGGCATGTTAGATCCGGCTGCGGCTAACTATTGGTTGCCAGTAGATCAATACATCGGTGGTATTGAGCATGCGATAATGCACCTGATGTATTTCCGTTTCTTCCATAAGCTGATGCGCGATGCTGGCATGGTCAACTCTGATGAACCAGCTAAACATCTGCTGTGCCAAGGCATGGTTCTGGCTGATGCGTTCTATTACACCGGTAACAGTGGCGAAAAAGTCTGGGTTTCTCCGGCTGACGTGACTGTTGAACGTGATGAAAAAGGGCGTGTTGTAAAAGCAACGGATAATGAAGGCCATGAACTGGTTTATACCGGCATGAGCAAGATGTCCAAATCTAAGAATAACGGTATCGACCCACAACTGATGGTAGATAAATATGGCGCTGATACTGTTCGTCTGTTCATGATGTTTGCTGCTCCGCCAGAATTGACTCTTGAGTGGCAGGAATCTGGCGTAGAAGGCGCTAACCGCTTCCTGAAACGCGTATGGCGTCTGGTTTATGAGCACAGCAACAAAGGGGCAACCCAGCCGTTGGATGTCAGCAAGTTAACTGCTGAACAAAAAGATCTGCGTCGTGATCTGCACAAAACCATCGCGAAAGTTACTGATGATATCGGCCGCCGTAAGGCATTCAATACCGCCATTGCCGCTATCATGGAATTAATGAACAAATTGACTCGTGCTCCACAAGAGGCGGAGCAAGACCGTGCATTAATGCAAGAAGCCCTGAACGCCATTGTTCGCCTGCTTTCCCCAATCACACCACACTCTGGTTTCGTTATGTGGAAAGCGTTGGGCAATGAAAATGACATTGATGTTGCCCAGTGGCCACAAGCCGATGAGCAAGCAATGGTGGACGATACTAAACTGGTGATCATTCAGATCAACGGGAAAGTTCGTGGCCGCATTACTGTTCCAGCAGATGCAACAAAAGAATATGTTCAGGAAATGGCGGCACAGGAATACAGCGTGGCGAAATATCTTGAAAATGTCACTATTCGCAAAATCATCTACGTACCAGGCAAATTATTGAACCTGGTTGTGGGCTGATAACAGGAGACCTTATTTGTGACAGGAAATAATTTGCGACATCGTATTTGCATGTTGTTTCTCGGGTTAGCGGTGCTGGTCACCGCTGGCTGCGGCTTTCATCTCCGTGGCACAACACAAGTACCTAAAGAACTTCAAACTTTGCAACTGAATTCAAGTGACCCTTACGGGCCGCTGGCACGGGCTGTACGCCAGCAACTTCGCCTCAATGATGTCAAACTTGTTGAAAATGGCGATGCTTCGATACCTATCCTGAAGCTTTTGGGATCTGATGAAAACAAAGAGACAGTTTCAGTTTTCCAGGATGGTAAAGCAGCAGAGCGCCAATTAGTACTCAATGTTGATGCTCAGGTTCTGATGCCGGATGGCAGCATCTACCCCTTGCAAGCAAGGATTGATCGGGCTTTCTTCGATAACTCATTGGAAGCACTGGCAAAAGATGCTGAGAATGAGTTAGTTAAGCAGGAGATGCGTGAACAAGCAGCTCGCAGTCTTATGCGTCAACTGTTGACTGTTCATAGTGCAGAACTCCAGAAAGCTGATGAAAAGCAAAAAGCAGCAGCTACACCGAAGCAATGATCCGAATTTATCCTGAACAACTTCTTGCGCAGCTCAATGAAGGGCTGCGAAATAGTTATCTGCTGTGGGGCAGCGAACCTTTGCTGTTGCAAGAGAGTCAGGACAGCATTCGGCGAGTGGCTGAACAACAAGGCTTTATGGAACATTTCTCTTTTGTGTTGGATAACCACACTGATTGGGATGAAATCTTTAGCCTCTGTCAGTCACTCAGCTTATTTACCAGCCGCCAATCAATTACACTGCAACTGCCGGAAAATGGCCCAAATGCAGCAATGGCTGAGCGGCTGGTCAAGCTGTCAGAATTATTACATGCAGATATCCTGCTGATATTGCGTGGGCACAAACTGACCAAAGCGCAGGAAAATAGTCCTTGGTTTAAGGCGCTTGGGCAAAATGGTGTCTATATCAGTTGCCTGACGCCAGAACAAAACCGCCTGCCTCAATGGGTGGCTCAGCGAGCCAAAAACATGGGGTTATCGCTGGAAAATGAAGCCAATCAGTTACTCTGCTATTGCTATGAAGGTAATTTATTGGCATTGGCTCAGGCGCTGGAACGGCTCTCCTTGCTCTATCCTGATAATCGGCTGACCCTGCACCGGGTTGAGGATACTGTCAATGATGCAGCCCATTTCTCCCCCTATCATTGGGTTGATGCCTTACTGGCAGGAAAAACAAAGCGGGCTTGGCATGTATTGAAACAACTACGGCAAGAAGATACGGAAACGATCATTTTGCTTCGCACTATCCAGCGGGAACTGATGCTGCTACTGACATTTAAGCGCCAGAGCACAGCGGTTCCCTTGAAGACATTGTTTGATCAGCACAAAGTTTGGCAAAATCGTCGCCCCTTGCTGACAGCGGCATTACAACGTCTGTCGCAACCGGATCTACGGTCTGCCATACATTTGTTAAGCCAGATGGAACTGCGCGTCAAACAGGATTATAGCCAATCCATTTGGGCTGACCTGGAAACGCTTTCCATGCTGTTATGCGGAAAACCATTGCCAGAGAGCTTTTTTGAATGACTGATTCCACTATTTCAGGCGATATTGTCCCAGATAATATTGCGCCAGATGATAACGCCTCAAACACCAATACCCCAGTTATTCAAGCCCTGTTTGGTGGTACGTTTGACCCTATCCATTATGGCCATTTGTACCCGGTGGAAGCCTTGGCCCGGCTTGTAGGGCTAAAACAGGTTATTTTATTGCCCAATCATGTACCGCCACACCGTCCCCAGCCAGAAGCAAGCTCACAGCAACGGTTGGAAATGGTTCGTCTTGCGGTACAAAACAATCCGCTTTTTACCGTGGATACGCGTGAACTGGAACGCCAAACACCGTCTTATACAGTCGAAACATTAAAATCCTTTCGTCAAGAGATCGGCGAGCAGCATCCACTGGCGTTCATCATTGGGCAGGATTCACTGCAAACTATCCAAACTTGGCATAAATGGGAAGAACTACTGGAAATTTGCCATCTTCTGGTTTGCTCCCGCCCGGGTTATCAACATCAGCTTTCAACCCCAGAAATGCAACAATGGTTTGAAAAGCACCGGGTTGATACCCCATTTCTATTGAGCCAAAAACCGCATGGCTATATTTATTTAGCAGCCACCCCATTATTAAATATCTCGGCAACTGATATTCGTCTGCGCCATCAACAAGGACTGAGCTGTGATGACCTGCTTCCTTCATCAATATTGCAGTATATCGATGCTCACAGGTTATACAGACAATAACTAAACCTTGCGGTGATTTGCCGTTAAGTTGCTTACTTTTACCGAGTTTCGCATGCTATTATTCTGCGTTACTCAACCAATTTTATGAAATAAAGGTGATCCTTTTGCAAGGCACAGAACTACAACAATTTGTTATTGATAAACTTGAAGATTCCAAAGCACAGGATATTGTTTCTATAGACGTTCGTGGAAAATCCAGCATTACTGACTGCATGATCATCTGCACCGGAACCTCAAACCGCCACCTGATGTCTGTGGCAGATAATTTAGTCGATGACTGCCGTCAGGCCGGTATTATGCCTCTGGGGGTTGAAGGGCAAGGTATTTCAGACTGGATTGTCGTGGATCTTGGCGAAATCATGGTTCATGTTATGCAAGAAGACAGTCGTCGCATGTACGAGCTGGAAAAACTCTGGAGTTGAGTTTGAAGTTACAATTAGTTGCAGTAGGAACAAAAATGCCGGACTGGGTACAGACCGGCTTTATGGATTATTTAAACCGTTTCCCTAAAGATATGCCCTTTGAGCTCATTGAGATTCCGGCAGGAAAACGAGGAAAAAATGCGGATATCAAGCGCATTCTGGAAAAAGAAGGTGAACAAATGCTGGCGGCCGTCGGTAAAGGCAACCGGATTGTGACGCTGGATATTCCCGGTTCTCGCTGGGATACCCCGCAATTAGCGAATCAGCTCGAACGCTGGAAGCTGGATGGCAGA
The DNA here is from genome assembly GCF_033949405.1 of Xenorhabdus santafensis. Classification (NCBI taxonomy): domain Bacteria; kingdom Pseudomonadati; phylum Pseudomonadota; class Gammaproteobacteria; order Enterobacterales; family Morganellaceae; genus Xenorhabdus; species Xenorhabdus santafensis. The sequence continues at coordinate 5,767 of NZ_VCDN01000050.1, forward strand.
AATGTCAGCCTCTTGATTGGTGGCCCTGAGGGTCTGGCGCCTGCTTGCAAGGCAGCAGCAGAACAAAGCTGGTCACTTTCTCCTTTGACCATGCCACATCCTCTGGTGCGAGTTCTGGTAGCGGAAAGCCTTTACCGTGCATGGAGCATAACAACTAACCACCCTTATCATCGGGAATAAATTGGGTAATCTATCACCGTGAATTCTGGCAATGGGATGAAGAATAAACGAACTCCTTTTCGTGATCATTCGGCTGAATCAGCCTTGTTTATACGTCGCGCACTCGTGGCGTTTATTGGTATTATTGTTTTGACGGGAGTTTTGATTGCCAATCTCTATAAGCTCCAGGTCACTCGTCACGAAGATTACCAAACCCGCTCAAATGAGAACCGGATTAAGCTCCTTCCCATAGCCCCAAGCCGGGGCATTATTTATGATCGCAATGGCACACCACTGGCGATTAACCGAACTATTTATCAGTTAGAAGTTGTGCCACAAAAAGTCAGTGATCTTGACAAAGTATTAGAAGAGCTACGTTCTGTTGTCGGGCTTACAGATGAAGATATCGAAAATTTCCAAAAAGAGCGCAAGCGAACGGGCCCCTTTAAGCCCATTACGTTGAAAACACCGTTGACCCAAGTTCAGGTCGCCCGGTTTTCGGTCAATCAATATCGTTTTCCGGGGCTGGAGGTCAAAGGCCAACAGCGTCGTTATTATCCGTATGGTTCGACGCTCACCCATGTTATTGGCTATGTCGCTAAAATCAATGATAAAGATTTAGAACAGCTCAACAAAGATGGCGTTGCGAGAGATTACGCGGCGAGCCACGATATCGGGAAATTAGGCATTGAACGCTATTATGAATCCGTCTTGCACGGCAAGCCCGGTTATGAGGAAGTGGAAGTTAACAACCGAGGTAAAGTGATCCGCCAACTGCATGAACAACCTCCGGAAGCCGGTAAAGATATTTATCTGTCCATCGATTTAGAGTTGCAAACCTATATCGAAGAATTGCTGGCAACCAGCCGTGCCGCTGTCGTCGTCACGGATCCCCGCACAGGGGAAGTCTTGGCTATGGTATCCAACCCAAGCTATGATCCAAATCCATTTGTGAATGGCATTTCATTCAAAAATTACGCTGTTCTGCAAAACAATCCCAACCATCCGATGATTAACCGGGCAACATATGGAACATATCCTCCGGCATCTACAGTGAAGCCTTTTATTGCCGTTGCAGCCCTCAGCAGCAATGTCATTACCAAAAACACAACAATATTCGATCCCGGTTGGTGGCAATTGCCAAATTCAGAAAAACGTTACCGTGACTGGAAGCGTTCAGGGCACGGCAAACTGGATGTCCATAAATCCATTATGGAATCTGCGGATACGTTCTTCTATCAACTCGCCTACGATATGGGTATCGATAAATTGTCCGAATGGATGTCAAAATTTGGCTACGGCCAGCTTACGGGCATTGATTTGAAAGAAGAAAGACCGGGCAATATGCCAACGCGGGAATGGAAATTGAAGCGTTATAAAAAGCCTTGGTATCAAGGCGATACTATTTCCGTGGGTGTCGGCCAAGGGTACTGGACTGCCACCCCGATGCAGATGGCCAAGGCCCTTATGATATTGATTAATGATGGCGAAGTAAAAACACCCCATTTCTTACTTAAGACGCGCATCAATGGCGAAATGCACCCTTATCGCCCCCCAGTCAGCCCCCCTATTGGAGATATCCATTCCGGTTACTGGGAAATTGCCAAAAGTGGTATGTACGGTGCTGCCAATTCTCCAACAGGTACTGCACGTAGGGCTTTCGTCGGCACCCCATACAAAGCGGCGGTTAAATCAGGTACAGCCCAGGTTTTCAGTTATGAAACGTATAACGAAAGTAAACTTGCTGAACGCTTGCGTGACCATAAGCTGATGATTGCTTTTGCGCCCTTTGATAATCCGACAGTCGCTATGTCCATTATTCTGGAAAATGGCGGTTCATCAGGGCTGACGGTTGCGGCAACCGTGCGTAAAATTCTGGATCATGTTTTACTTAAGGATAAAAATACGCCTCCTCCTGCCGCAGTTTCCAATGCGCAAGCAACCAGAACACCTGTAACCAGAACACAAGCCAATTGAGTAAAGCTATGACAGAGTCTCAAAAAAAGGTTCCTTTTTGGACCCGCATACATATAGATATTCCACTAATGCTATTGGTTCTGGCGTTACTGGCTTACAGTCTGTTCATCATGTGGAGCGCCAGCGGGCAAGATATCGACATGATGGAACGTAAAGTCGGGCAGGTTATCATGGGCCTGATTGTCATGGTGGTTTTGGCTCAAATTCCCCCGCGCCTGTACGAGAATTGGGCGCCATACCTATATGTAGGGTGTATCATCCTGCTGATTTTGGTTGATGTGTTTGGTCAAATAAGTAAAGGTGCACAGCGCTGGTTGGATTTGGGCGTTGTTCGCTTTCAGCCATCGGAAATAGCCAAAATTGCCGTTCCTTTGATGGTGGCTCGCTTTATGAACCGCGATCTCTGCCCTCCTACATTGAAAAATACGGCGATTGCACTGGTTTTAATTTTTGTTCCGACATTGCTGGTTGCTGCACAACCCGATTTAGGCACCTCGATTCTGATTGCTGCATCTGGGGTGTTCATACTGTTTCTGGCTGGCATGAATTGGAAACTGATTGCCGTTGCCGTTGTACTAGTCGCTTGCTTTATCCCAATATTGTGGTTTTTCCTGATGCACGACTACCAACGTTCCCGCGTGATGATGTTATTGGATCCAGAGATTGATCCCTTGGGCAAAGGTTATCATATCATCCAATCCCAAATCGCCATTGGTTCTGGTGGATTGTTCGGGAAAGGTTGGCTGCAAGGCACTCAATCACAACTGGAATTTCTACCTGAGCGCCATACCGACTTTATTTTCGCCGTATTATCTGAAGAATTGGGCCTGATTGGCGTTCTCGCCCTGCTTGCGCTCTATATGCTTATCATTATGCGGGGCTTAGTTATTGCAGCGAAAGCACAAAATACTTTCGGCCGGGTCATGGTCGGAGGGCTGATACTGATTCTGTTTGTCTATGTTTTCGTTAATATCGGCATGGTGAGCGGTATTTTGCCTGTAGTTGGTGTCCCTTTGCCTCTGGTGAGTTATGGAGGCTCGGCTCTCATTGTCTTAATGGCGGGGTTCGGCATTATCATGTCGATACATACGCACCGTAAATTATTGTCCAAAAGTTTATGAGGAAGAAGTTTCATGCGTCAACAATGGCTTATACTTAGCATCGTAGCGGTACTGCTATCAGGCTGTACATTAACCAGCAATGAGCAGAGTGTTTCTCAACCTCAGGTTCCGACCCATGACGTTTTAGGTGCAGAGCCTCAATATGAGCCTTACCATCCCGGTGCCAATCAGGATTATCAGCGGGATGGAAAAACTTATCACATTGTGCAAGATCCGGCCCAATTCACTCAAACAGGCTATGCCAGTTGGTTCGGCGAAGCTGCCAATGGTAAGTTGACAGCAATTGGTGAACGCGCCAGCCCTTATGCTTTAACGGCCGCCCATCCGACATTACCGATCCCAAGCTATGTGCGTGTCACCAATTTAAGCAACGGGCGCATGATGGTTGTCCGCATCAACGATCGCGGCCCGTACAATACCGGGAAAATTATCGAATTATCACGCGCGGCGGCAGAACGCCTGAATTTGATGCCACAAAGCAAAGTAAAACTGGATGGCATCCTAGTTGCACCTGATGATTCAGTTTCTGGTTTAGGTACAGTCGGTTCCACTATCGTCAAACAAAGTTATGCTTTGCCAGACAGGCCAAGTATTGATTTTCAGTCGCCAGTGGAAAATAACACTGTTGAACAAAATCTGTCTGTAAAACCAGAAGAGCAAGCTGTTACGCCATCTTCTGAAGCATCAGTCACTGAAACATCAGCGCCTGAAGCCCTGCCGTCTGCCACCAGCACTTCTGCTGCTCCAACGGCCTCAGCATCAGATAATTCATTGAGGCTGAATACGCCATCAACCCCGAATACTGCAGATTCAATATCAACGGGGAAATATATGGTGCAGGTAGGCGCAGTCAGTGTTGAACCAAAAGCCAGAGAATGGCAACAATCATTGAGCCAACGTTTTAACGTACAAGGCCGCATAACTCAATTTGGCAATGTCTATCGCGTGCAACTGGGGCCATTCGACAGCCGCCAGCAAGCAGTTGAGTTGCAAAAGAAATTAACAGATCAAATGCAGCAATCCTCATTTATTGTTGCACCTTGATTGTCTGGGTAAATTTCTCTGCCAGCAAACTGTTGTGCCAGATAGAAGCAAGATAGAAACAAATAACGCTCCCTGCTGATATTAAATATCTCATGCTTATCAGCAGGCAGATAAATAATTGCGAACTGAGTTTTGGGTAAAGCAGTGTAAAACCTTTAACTCACTCAATTTTGTTTAATGTCAGGCTTTTTTTCATTTGTTATTATGTGGCTTATTATTAATCTTTCTCTCACGGATGTTATCTGATCAATCATGAAATATATAGTTACTTCCCGCTTGATTAAAAAAGCGACCTTAGGCATCGCCCTAGCTGCCAGTGTTTCTGCGTTTGCCAACACAGATGATAATTTCAAAACCATGATCCCCGGGGCTCCCGTGCTGGATTCTGAAGCCTATATTCTGATTGATTACAACTCAGGAAAAGTCTTGGCTGAGAAAAATGCAGATGTTCGCCGAGATCCCGCAAGCCTGACCAAAATGATGACCAGCTATGTAATAGGCCAAGCCATCAAATCAGGAAAAATAACGCCAAATGATATGGTTACAGTCGGTAAGGACGCTTGGGCAACCGGTAACCCAATCTTCAAGGGTTCTTCCTTGATGTTTTTAAAGCCCGGCGATCAAGTTTCTGTTGCGATGCTGTCCCGCGGGATCAACCTGCAATCCGGCAATGACGCCTGTGTGGCAATGGCTGACTATGTCGCTGGCAGCCAAGATACGTTTGTCAGTTTGATGAACAAATATGTGCAAAGTCTTGGCCTGAAAAATACCCATTTCCAGACTGTGCATGGCTTGGATGCGAATGGTCAGTACAGCTCTGCCCGTGATATGGCTCTCATTGGCCAGGCGCTGATCCGCGACGTGCCGGATGAATATGCTATCTACAAAGAGAAAGAATTTACGTACAACAACATTCGCCAACCCAACCGCAATGGCCTGTTATGGGATAAGAGCCTAAATGTTGATGGCATTAAAACCGGTCATACCAGCGGCGCAGGATATAACCTCGTTTCCTCTGCAACCGAAGGTAATATGCGTCTTATTTCTGCCGTCATGGGCAGCCCAACATTCAAGGGCCGTGAAAGCGACAGTAAAAAGTTACTGACATGGGGCTTTCGTTTCTTCGAAACAGTTGCACCATTGAAAGTCGGCAAAGAATTCGCATCAGAACCAGTTTGGTATGGTGATACCGATAAAGTCCAACTGGGCGTTGACAAAGATGTGTACCTGACAATTCCCCGTGGCCGCTTGAAAGACTTAAAGGCCAGCTATGTATTGAATAATACTGAGCTGCATGCACCGCTGGCGCAACACCAAGTTGTCGGCACGATCAACTTCCAGCTTGATGGAAAAACCATTGAACAGCGCCCATTAGTTGTTATGCAGGAAGTCAAAGAAGGTGGCTTCTTCAGCCGCATAGTCGATTATATTCGACTGATGTTCCATCATTGGTTTGGTTAATCCCTTGAAAGCCAGGTATTGGGCCTTATATTAGTGACATCCGTTAGAAAATTATTATGCCACGGCAATTTGCCATTCTGCCGTGGCAAAGACATGAGGAACGCCCATGAAAACAAAATTAAATGAACTGCTTGAGTTCCCCTGCTCATTTACTTACAAAGTGATGGGCTTAGCTCAACCTGAGCTGGTGGATCACGTAGTTGAAGTGGTTCAGCGCCATGCACCGGGCGATTATTCCCCAGTTGTAAAACCTAGCAGCAAAGGCAACTACCATTCTGTTTCCATCACCATCAACGCCACTCATATTGAACAAGTTGAAACGTTGTATGAAGAATTGGGTGCTCTGGAACTGGTGCGTGTTGTGCTCTAATCAGAGTACCTTAGAGAATATGCTCTTTGAGCAATAGTTCTTTAAGTAATAACGCGCTGAGCGGTTAAGCACTGATGGCTCCATTGAAAAACGCTGATTGGAAAAATCAGCGTTTTCTTTTCTGCAACCTGCCTGCATACACTTTATTTCAGACAGCTTGTGTAGCTTAATGGTGGCTTTTTGACGATTTAGCCCAATAAGCCATAAAGTTAATTAATTTTTTATCTAAATGGCGTTCCTGAAGTAGATAACGACGCAGATTTTTTACGGCCGTTGATTCTGCGGCAACCCAGCCATAAAAATGGTTGGCTTTACCCTCATTGTCTGCCCTTTCCCAGAATATGCCGTCAGATGAAACAGATTCAGCCAAAGACTGCTCTTCAATATATGCGGATTCTGGAAGTACAACGTGCTCACGTACCGCTTCTAACAAACGCTCGCCGTATCCGTATTCTGCTTTAACATCGCGTGGCAACCAAAATACATTGGCAAATTTAAATTGTTCTAGATTGAGGCAATCACCCTGCACAGGAACTTCGAAGAATGCCTGTACATTTGGAGGAGAGTCATGCAGAGATAATTCTTCAAGGATCCCCAACGCCGCAGGCAGTGCTGTTTCATCAGCAACGAGCAATACTTGATTAACCTGCTCTGGCGGCATCCATTCGCAGCCCCCCATGCCCCCCATTTGGCCACTGCCAGTGTTATCGGATGTAGCTCTAGGGGCAACTATCTGTAAGGGTGCACCTTGTTCAGCCTGACTTAGCCAATTGGATACAGGTGTGTTTTTGCCATGCAAGACAAACTCTACATCCATCTCATTATCTTCAATGCGCAACGCCCTTAATGTATAAGTTCTCATTAAAGGCCGTTCGTCTTTAGGGATAGACATGTAATGGCTGTACCAGTCGTTCCCTTCATTTATCCTTATTGAAGGGTGGCTTGGCTGAGGAAATAGTAGCTTAATGCGCTGATCGGGAGCATGCCGCCGCATTTTATTCACATCAGAACTTTCAAACACACAACGCACCAAAGAGGCAGACACAGTGATGCGTTTTTTCAAGACCAGATTAAAGATAGAGTAAGTTGAAGACATAATAATTATATTAACAAAGTGGTTTGTTATTCTCGTTATCGAAAGGATACCTGACAACCTAGACTAATCGATAACGCAAATCAATATCATATTGATAATTATTCGCATGACTACTAATAATAGCCATTTATGCTAAATATTCTTTCTGAACCTTCAGGCTCTCCCCTGAATTCATCCCTATCTGACCTGCCGGCGTAGCAACACAATAAAGTAAGGAACGCCAATAAAAGCCGCGAGCAACCCTGCCGGGATCTGGTAAGGAAACAGCAGAATCCGTCCACACCAATCAGCTAGTAGCATCAAAGATCCTCCCAGCAACATTCCTATCATCAACTGTGGCATTGCCCGCCTGAATCCCATCATGCGAGCCATATGCGGAGCCATTAAACCAACAAAGCTTAATGGCCCGGTCATTAACGTTGCGGCTGCGGTAAGTGCGGAAGCTATCAATAAAATGAGCCATCGTGAGGAAGTCAGAGAAATGCCCACAGACTGAGCACTGGCACTTCCCAATGGTAAAATCGTCAACCAACGGCGATATAACGGCGTCAATCCTATCAATATTAAGGCAATTGCCAACGTGAAAAGTGCCTGAGTGGGTTCAACCCCGTAAGTTGAGCCTGATAGCCATGCCAGCAACATTCCCGTGCGAGGATCACCACTTGCCAGCACCATTACAATTAACGTGCCAAATACCGTACTAATTGCAATACCGGACAATAACATCCGTTGTGCCGAAAAACCTTGCCGGCGGGATACAAGGATAACCAATAGCAGAGTAAGGGCAGCTCCCAAGCTTCCTGCGGGAAGTAACCAGACAAAAACATTGCCGGATGTCATTAATAGTAATGTCAAAACGCCTAATGCCGCGCCAGATGAAATCCCTAAAACTTCAGGGCTGGCCATGGGATTGCCCGTCAGTTTTTGGATCATCGTCCCTGCAACAGCCAACATCATTCCTGCACTCAATGCTGCTATTACACGCGGCCAGCGCCAAGGCAATAATTCAGCGATTTTATCACCCTGTGCCCAATACCAACCTTCAGCCCCACGCCCGAACAGTAATGCTGTTATTGTCATTGCACTCAGCAGCAATATCCCCAATATGATCCAACGCCAAAATGCCCGACGTTCAACGAGAATTTTCTCGAGAGTTGAAAGTGCAGGCCTTTGCCCATTGGTACGCAGACGGGGCAAAAGCCACAACAAGAGAGGGGCTCCGATTAGCGCGACGACCGAACCTGTGGGAATATTGCGCCATACAGTCGCCAGCCACTGTACAACCTGATCAGTAAACCACAATAATAAGGCTCCAATCAGCGGTGACATAAGCACTTGCTGACTCAATTGCCTTGCGCCACAAATACGTGCCAGCAATGGGGCAAATAAACCAATAAAGCCAATCACCCCCACCGCATTGACCATCACAGCACTGAGAACAACAGCCAGTGACAATGCAGCCAACCGGGCACTGTTCAGGCCCAATCCAAGATTTTTCGCCACTCCGTCATCCAATCCAAGCAGCGTTAATGGTCTTAGTAGCAATAAAGTCAGCACCAGTGAAATTGACAATGTCGGAATCAACCACTGTACAATTTGCCAATCGTGCTGGGCCAATGAACCACTCGCCCAGACAAACATGCCTTGTAATTTTTCATAGTTAAACAGTGCCAACAGAGAATTGACGGCACCGCAATATAGCCCCATCACTAAGCCGGCAAGAATCAGCGTTATCGGTGATAAGCGCCGTCCCCACGACAACCCGAATACTACCAATGCAACTACCACCGAACCTGCCAAAGCGGCCAGTTGCATTAACAGGCTATCTGGTGGTACTGCCAGTAGTAATGCCAGTGTCACACCACATTGGGCTCCGGCAGAAACGCCGAGGGTTGCAGGCTCGGCCAGAGGATTGCGCAATACCTGCTGAAATAATAATCCCGCCAATCCCAGCCCTGCCCCAACTAACAGGGAAATGACCAGACGGGGTAATGTGCTGTAATGCATCACAACCTGACGGATATTATCCGCGTCGGGAGAATATAAAGATTGCCACCACTGGAAAACAGGCAATTGATGTTGCAGGTTATAGAATGTCAACATCAGTGATGGAAACAACAATAGTAAAAGTACCGTCCACAAACACTTCATGCCCGCTTCTCCAACGCTGACGTCAATAATTCACTAAAGCGCATGGCTGACAGCGTAGCACCATAAAACCACACGGCAGGTTGAATGCTGATCGGGTAACGTTTTACAAACGGCAGTGCTCTCCATAATGGAGTTTGCTGTACACGAGTGAACAGTGCGTCATTTCCATGACTGAAAAAGATAGCCTTGGCATCTTGAATAGCGGCTAGTTGCTCGATATTCACCACCTGACTTCCCCAAGCATTTGTTTTTCCTTTCCAGGCATTTTGCAAGCCCAGATTATCGAGGACATCCTTGAACAGGCTACCGTCGCCAAAAACCATCGCATGGTCTTTATCCAACAAAGTAAATAATAAAATAGGTACATCATGCCAAATGTGCAGCCGCTGCCGGCATTGTTCCATCTGCCTATGATAGTGTTGCACATGTTGGGCATATTGGTGATGAAGCTCGAGTCGCTCAGCAAGCTGTTGCAATGAATGCCATGCTTCAGCTAATGGAGTTCGGGTTTTGCTTGTGAAACTGAACCCCATTATTGGCGCAATTGTCGTCATTTTCGCCACTGCAGGGCCATAATTTTGTGAGTAAAGGATCAGGGAAGGTGATAATTGCTGCAACAATTCCATATTAGGCTCAGTGCGCGTCCCCAAATCGATTACTTGGGGCGATAATTCAGGCTCCCGTACCCACAAGTTATAATTACGAATATCAGCCACAGCCAACGGCATAATTCCCAGAGCAGTCAGTAGCTCTACTGGCAGCCATTCCAATACAGCAATGCGTTGGCTATCAGGATGGGTAACATACGGGGAAGTCACCGAACGGGCCAGCGATGGCATCCATAACGGAGAAAGGGCCAGCGTTGTAAGTAAACGACGGCGGCCAAAATTAGGGTTAAATTTATTCATCAGTAGACAAAACTTACCGGAGCTCCACCAGCAGGATGAGGCAAAATCCCCATCTCTATTCCATATATTTTTTCTAATACATGCTCTTGCATTATTTCTTGGGGGGTTCCCTGAGCTATCAGTTCTCCGCCCCGTAAAGCCACCAAATGATCACAATAGCGCGCAGCCATATTGATATCATGCAGGACTGCAATCACCGTCAACCCCTTTTCACGGCTCAAGCGTTGGATCAGGGCCAGCACTTCAACTTGATGTGCTATATCCAGTGCTGAAGTAGGTTCATCGAGCAACAGGCAGCGGCTGTTCTGGGCGACGGTCATTGCAAGCCATGCACGTTGGCGTTCCCCGCCCGACAAACTATCAACCAGCCGATTAGCCAAGGAGCTCAAGTCCACCAGCGCTATTGCCTCTTCGACATGACGACGATCCTCAGAGCTAAACCGCCCCAAAGCCCCATGCCAAGGATACCGACCGACAGCAACCAATTCACGCACAGTCATCCCTTCTGCTGGCGGCAATTGCTGTGGCAAATAAGCAACTTCACGTGCAAACGCTTTATTGTTCCACTGTGCTATCGGCTGTTCTGCCAGTTGTATTGTGCCTTCACTTGGCGGCTGATGGCGCCCCAGCATTTTCAATAATGTCGATTTGCCTGAGCCATTATGACCAATTAACCCCGTAACCAGACCTGAAGTGAATGCCAATGAGAGATCACTGAGTAGCCGTCGGCCTGAAACAGCAAAACTAACTCGTTGCAAAACAAAATTAGAAGTTGGGGATGAAATACTTTCAATCAAACCTAATTACCTCTGGATAAAGGTTACGATTACTGCGTTGAATTGTAGACATAATACACAAAATGCTTTACACAACAAAACAAATGAATATCATCTTAATAATTATTATTAATAGCATTTAATTCTTTGTTTTCAGAATGAAATCATTGCAACATTGATAATGATTCTGAAATTAATTCATTTATTCAATACGAAGGCAATCAATGATAAAGCGCAGTTCTTTTTGGATTATTTCGCCCTGTTTGTCTGTTATTTTGGCCCCATCTGTTTCAGCAACAGAATTAAAAAAAGAAAGTGATAAAGAAGATCGCATTGTTGTTTCTTCCAGCCGTACTCACCGCAGCATTCCCCAAATGGCGCAAACAACTTGGGTAATTGAGAAGAGTGATATTGAGCAGCAAATGGATGGGGGCAAAGAATTCAAAGATATTCTGGCCCAATTAATTCCGGGCATGGATGTCAGCAGCCAAGGCCGAACTAATCATGGAATGAATATTCGTGGCCGATCAATTGCTGTCATGATTGATGGCGTGCGTTTAAATTCTTCCCGTTCCGATAGCCGGCAATTAGATTCTATCGACCCATTCAATATTGACCATATTGAAGTCATATCTGGCGCGACGTCGCTTTATGGCGGTGGCAGTACGGGGGGATTAATTAATATTGTCACGAAAAAAGGGCAGCAGGAAAAACAAGTTGATCTGCAATTGGGCGGCAAAAGTGGCTTGATAAGCCGCCAAGATCATGATGAAAAAGTAGCCGCAGCCATTAGTGGCGGTACTGATCATATACATGGTCGCCTTTCCGCCTCTTACCAACGTTACGGTGGCTGGTTTGATGGCAAAAAGAATGAAGTTTTAATCGATAATACTCAAACAGGCCTGCAATATTCCGATCGGCTTGATGTCATGGGAACCGGGCAACTTACCATTGATGAACACCAGCAATTACAGTTAATAACGCAATATTACCGGAGTAAGGCTGACGGCAAGCATGGCATCTATCTCGGTCAAGATTTTGCCGCTGTCACCGGCAAAGCGGCGGCTTATAATGCCAGTGGATTAGATTCAGATCGCATTCCCGGTACTGAACGCCATTTGGTAAGCCTGCAATATTCCAATACCGATTTTTTAGGGCAGGATTTAGTTGCCCAGACTTTTTATCGTGATGAGTCTTTTGCTTTTTATCCATTTCCAACCCTTACAAAGGGTAAAGTCAACAGTATCAGTTCATCAGAGCAAAAAACCCAATTTTACGGTGGAAAATTCACACTCAATAGCCAACCTATTGAAAATTTGTCATTAACATACGGATTTGATGCTGAGCATGAAAAATTCAGTGCAAATCAGCAATTCTTTAATTTAGATACCGCACGAAAATCCGGCGGGATGAAATTAAAAAATAACTATAATGTTGGCCGATATCCGGGGTTCACGATTACCAACTTGGCTCCTTTTTTACAAACGAGCTACGATATCAATTCAATATTTACCATCAACGGCGGCATTCGCTATCAATATACGCAGAACAAAATCGATGATTTTATCGCGTATAAACAGCAGCAGGCGATTGCGGAGAAAGAGGCAAAATCCGCAGATACCATCCCCGGCGGCACAACGAGCTACAATAACTACCTGTTCAATGCGGGAATACTCGCTAACCTAGCTAAAAACCAACAAGTATGGTTTAACTTTTCTCAAGGGTTTGAACTGCCTGACTTAGGCAAATACTACGGTTCGGGTGATTACGGTAAACCAGTGAACGGGCACTATCCGTTAAGAAACAGCGTCAATGTCAATGATTCCAAATTAAGGGGCATTAAAGTCAATTCATATGAATTGGGATGGCGTTATAACGGAGATAATCTGCATACACAAATCGCGACTTATTATTCTCTGTCGGATATCACAATCGGTGTCAATAAAACAGATATGACTATCATTGTGAACCCCAATAAGCGGCGTATTTATGGTGTGGAAGGTGCCGTAGATTATTTCTTTGACAATAGTGACTGGAAAGTCGGAACCACGTTCAATATTCTCAAATCGGAAACGCAAAAAAGTGGGAGATGGGAAAAGTTGTCGATCACCGATGCCAGCCCATCAAAAATGACCGCTTATGTTGATTGGGCTCCGGATGATTGGGAATTCCGTTTGCAATCACAACAAGCATTTAATGTCTCTGATGACAGCGGTAAAAAGATAGATGGATACAATACCGTTGATTTTCTCGGCACTTACTATTTGCCAGTTGGAAAAATCAACTTCAGTATCGAAAATTTGCTGGATACAAATTACACCACGATTTGGGGGCAACGTGCCCGCGTCTTTTATAGCCCGGGATATGGCGCACCTGAATTATATAGCTACAAGGGTAGAGGAAGAGCATTCGGGCTAAGTTATTCCGTCGCTTTCTAGTTGTGAATCTGGCTGTGAATAGTTATGTGTACCCATTCAATGGGTACACATAACAAGTGAAATAGAGTAATTAAAACAGCGTAACTAAAATCGCCAAAACGCTTTCGAGCACAAAATCAGTATTGGGTAAATTTCCAGCCTTCCCAATAACATAGCCGCACACATCATCCATTTTGCTGCAGCATCAAGCTCACCAAAACCTTGGGCTGTTGCGCCATATCCAATTCCCATATTATTGATACAGGCAGCAACCGTGGCAAATGATGTCACCAAATCATAGCCAAGCAGATTCAATGCCCATATAAAAAAGCAGCTAAAAAAAACATAGAGGAAAAAAAAGCCCCAGACCGATCGCAATACACGTTCTTGAACCGCAGATTGACCTATCTTGATCGTCGAAATGGCATTTGGATGAACGAGTTGATTAATTTCACTGAAACTTTGCTTTGCCAAGATCAAGAAGCGCAATGCTTTGATACCACCACACGTTGATCCCACACAGCCGCCAAAAAAACTGACTGCCAGCAGCATCAAGATAGTATGGGGCGGCCATTGGGCGTAATCCGATGTTGCCAAGCCATTGTCGGTCATCATGGAGCTGGTCATAAAAAAGCCATGAACAAAGGCATCTTTTATGCCATACATGCCAGAGCGGTATAATTCCAGCCAAATAATACAGACTATTCCCGCCAGCACTAATAAGAAGAATTGTAGCTCCGCATTTTTCAAGAGCGGTTTCAGGCTCCGGCGTGTCAAGGCAACGAAATAAAGCGTAAAGTTGACGGCCGACAATACTGAGAAAATTCCCCCCACCATTTCAATAGCAGCACTGTCATAATAACCAAGGCTTTCATTGCGGGTTGAAAATCCCCCCAGAGAGACGGTTGAAATGCCATGGCAAATAGCATCGAACCATGACATCCCAGCCCCCCAAAAGCTGACCGAGCATAACCCTCCCAACAATAAATAAACAACCCATAAGCTCTTGGCACTGTCCGCAAGACGCGGAGTCAATCGCTCTTCTTTGAAAGGGCCGGGCATTTCTGATTGATAAAGTTTGGCGCCACCAATACCCAGTAATGGCAAAATCGCTACAGCAAGAACAATGACTCCCAATCCACCGATAAAATTGAGTTGGGCACGATAATAAAGCATCGATTTGGGCAAAGCGGAAACATCATTCAGTATTGTTGCTCCCGTGGTCGTTATCCCGGAAACACCTTCAAACATCGCATCCACGAGTTTGATATTCAAACTTTTGTCGAGTACAAATGGCAAGGCGCTGATTATCGAAAACAGCAGCCAAAATAATACAATAATAAGAAACCCATCTTGCGTACTGGGTTGTACTTTCGTTTTACGGGTGAGATACCAACCCACACCCCCGGCGATTAATCCAATAATAAATGTTTCAAAAAACGCAAAAACACTTTTTTCTTTATAAAACAATGCAACAAAAATAGGCAACAGCATCGAAAGGCTGTACAGGAGCACCAAAAAACTACAAAGGTGCCCAACAATCAATAGTTGGTTTTTTCTGACCATCTGTTATCTCAAACAGTGATTAAAGGAAATCGACGAAATATATAACTATGATAATATAAAATATAAATATATTCGTCTAATTAACAATATTATTGCATTAAGTCATTCTCGAACTGGTGAGATTCATCTTAGGGCGTTATACTGACGGGCACTTTTTATTAACGAATGATGAACCCCCATTGCAACATAACACCGTTATCTTACGCCAGTTAGGTATTCAGCCTTACGAGCCGGTTTCTGATGCCATGCATCAATTTACCGAACAGCGTACTGCGGAAACACCTGATGAAATCTGGCTGGTCCAACACGAAAAAGTCTTTACACAAGGTCAGGCAGGTAAATCCGAGCACGTGCTTGTCGCTGGTGATATTCCGGTCATTCAATCGGACAGGGGTGGTCAAGTCACCTATCATGGGCCTGGGCAGCAGGTCATGTATGTTTTGATTGATTTGAAACGGGCAAAAATTGGTGTTCGTCAGTTGGTAACGGCAATCGAAAATACTGTGATTGAAACGCTGGCACATTTTGGTGTGGAAGCATACGCTCGCCCAGATGCGCCAGGTGTTTACGTCTCAGGCAATAAAATATGTTCTCTTGGGCTGCGGATCCGTAAAGGATGTTCTTTCCACGGCCTGGCGCTGAATATAGCAATGGATTTAGAACCGTTTTTACGCATTAACCCATGTGGTTATGCAGGCATGAAAATGATCCAACTCAGTGATTTCATTACTGACGTGACAATTGAAGATGTACAACCCGTTCTGGTAGAAAAATTCTGTCAGATCTTGGGATTTCAACTAATCAATGATTGATGATATAATTTTTTAACATTTTTCAAAAAAATTTGAATGGATTTATTGCCTCGATATTTCTCTTATCACTATCAGGCAGTAAATAAAAATCTGAAGAATATAACTGGAACCAGCACGATTATGAGTAAACCAATTCAGATGGAACGCGGTGTCAAATATCGCGACGCAGACAAGATGGCTTTGATCCCTGTGAAGACAGTTGCCACAGAACGTGAAGCACTCTTGCGTAAACCTGAGTGGATGAAAATCAAACTTCCTGCGGATTCCAGCCGCATTCAAGGCATTAAAGCTGCAATGCGCAAAAATGGGTTGCATTCAGTCTGTGAAGAAGCCTCCTGCCCTAACCTTGCTGAGTGTTTTAATCACGGAACCGCCACCTTTATGATCTTGGGGGCCATCTGTACTCGCCGTTGCCCATTCTGCGACGTAGCTCATGGCCGTCCGAATGCACCGGATGCTAATGAACCGGTTAAACTTGCACAGACCATCCAAGATATGAATCTGCGCTATGTCGTTATCACATCTGTTGACCGCGATGACCTGCGTGATGGCGGCGCACAGCATTTCGCTGACTGTATCTCTGCTATCCGTGAAAAAAATCCTTCAATCAAAATAGAAACACTGGTGCCGGATTTTCGTGGTCGCATGGATCGTGCACTGGAAATTCTGACCGCGACACCACCGGATGTGTTTAACCACAATTTGGAAAACGTGCCACGTATTTATCGTCAGGTTCGTCCAGGTGCTAACTATGAATGGTCATTGAAATTACTGGAAAAATTCAAGGAAGCTCACCCAGATATCCCGACTAAATCAGGTTTGATGGTGGGATTGGGAGAAACTAACGAAGAGATCATCGAGGTTATGCGTGATTTGCGTCGTCATGGTGTCACCATGTTGACCCTTGGCCAGTACTTGCAGCCAAGTCGCCATCACCTGCCAGTCCAGCGTTATGTCAGCCCTGCTGAATTTGAAGAAATGAAAGAAGCGGCGCTGGAAATGGGCTTTACCCATGCTGCTTGTGGCCCGTTCGTTCGTTCATCTTACCATGCTGACTTGCAAGCCAAGGGCATGGAAGTTAAATAACCCGCTGCCACCATTATGATAAATATTGTTCTGGCCATATTTGTCGGTGGTGGTTTTGGTAGCGTTCTGCGCTGGCTCATCAGTTGCCGCCTGAATAACCCTTCTTCTCCGATAGCCGTTGGTACGCTGACGGCTAACTGCATCGGCGCATTCATCATTGGGCTGGGTTTGGCTTATTTCAATAAAGCTCCGCACCTTGATCCCGTCTGGAAGTTAATGCTGACAACGGGTTTTTGCGGTGGGCTGACCACTTTTTCTACCTTTTCCGTTGAAATCGTTTACCTTCTGCAAACAGGGAAGATAGGCTGGGCACTGGCTGGCATATTGGCAAATGTCGGGAGTTCGTTGCTTATGACTGCCCTTGCTTTTGCGATCATAAATAAGCTGTAATTACCTGTCTGCCGTCCCAAAACGAAAAAAACCCGTCATCAATGACGGGTTTTAAAGAAATATGGGATTCGAAATTAGATTGCGACAACGTTCGCAGCAGATGGACCTTTTTCGCCCTCAGTAATTTCAAACTCTACTTTTTGGCCTTCGGCCAGAGTTTTGAATCCGTTAGACTGAATGGCGGAAAAGTGTACAAAAACATCTTTACTACCATCTTCTGGAGTGATAAAACCGAATCCTTTGGATTCATTAAACCACTTAACGTTACCTTTAATTTTTGACATCAAAACTTACCTTTAATAAAAATAGACACTAACTCAGCGTCGCCTACAGTACAACAAAAAATATAGCCCACTGTCTGCAACATAGATCACGAATTATATAATAAAATGTAAAAAACGCGTTTTTTCGCTTTAATTACATAGATGATTTTATACGCCTCTACTGATTTCACAAATAAATTAGCGTTTTATTTTAATTTTGTTTACTTTTCACCTTCCTGTGCTTTTCATGCTCCAGCAACCATTCCTTGATATCCAACCCTCCAGTATAGCCAACTAATTTACCATCATGACCAATTACTCTATGGCAGGGAACAATCAATGAAATAGGATTACGTGAATTTGCCATACCGACCGCACGACAATAATTTACCGAGCCCAATGTCAACGCTAATTGTTTATAACTCCACATTTCGCCATAAGGGATAGTGCAGAGCTGCTGCCAGACACGCCTTTGAAATTCAGTTCCTTGCATACTTAAAGGAACTGTAAATGTCAGTCTCTTTCCTTTGAAATATTCCTGCAGCTCTTTTACACACTGTTTGGTAATCGAGTTTTTAGATTCTGACTCTTTCTTTTCATTAACAAAATAAATGCTGGTTACTCCTTCATCATCCGCAGTGATATGTACATAAGGCTTAGGAAATCCTTCTGGAGTATTCAGGTAATGATGGTACATAAACTACCTCCATTTAATTTATTATTAAAAATTTCTGTACTAGCCTAAATCTCTCCTTCATCAATTTGCAATGATGAATTCGGTTACACATCTGACAATTTGATAAAGAAACCATACCACCCTCTGACAATTAAAATTATGGCTCTGCCAATAATATATGACACTTTATTTTTAATGTCACTTTTTTAAAAAAAGAAAGAATACAACATATAGAATAAAAGCAATACAAAATATCTATATGTAGTCTTTATTTCATAAAAAAACTATCTTGATATAATAAACAAATGTTAGTTTTTATTATTAACAACTCTCTATACTACAAAGTTTTTTTACCAGAAGTGTTATGATTTATGGCAATCAAAACGACTATTCACTCATATACACCCGATTTGAATATCCCAACCAAGGATAAAACCCTTTAGGAGCATAACTAAATTCTTACTGCTGAATATTTATAACAGTACGGAAAAACACACGGCAAAAAAATATAGTGAAGAAACCAAGTAAAAATGACCAGAGTGAATAACCTCAGCCGGAAAAGCAAAATCCAAAGAGGCAAAGTGTAAATTACATTGTTGTCAATTAATCAATCGCGCGAAAAAGCCTATTATTTTTAACAAATAAAGAGTTTCATTGAAAACTGTGATGAAGCGCACTCGAGAATTAAGAAAGAAATCGCTTGATGAGTTCGTTTTCATTTCTTGATTTGTTGAGTTCTCATATGGAAGATACCTTGAAGCAATCTATTTCATTGTTATGAAATAAATTTTTATAACAATGAAGGTAAGCTAAAAATCTCATACAAGAAATTCCGGGCAAGAAGAGCACAAAATATATAGCAGACCATCGAATAAATTAATTAAAATAGAGCGAGGTGGATTAAAATAATATCTCAATAACAGACGGTTAATTTGTATGTAAATCAAACTCAAAATGAATGATATTTATCCATTCCCTGTCGCGGAGTTATTAACTTATGCCTCTTCATCTCCTCTGGCAATAAGCGTAACCCTATTGAATATATAGCTATTCTCCATCTATAACAAAACTCAAATATGGCCGCCTTATGCCGGCCAAAGGCAGAACCCCGATAATGGCATGGTTATTCATTAATCATAGAATGATCATACATTGATATTCACATACTAAATCATTAGGTACAGCACTAACACGTATGGAACGTTTGCTAAAGGCTATCCAAATGTCTTATCCCAAACTGCATCACCAGACTAAAACATTAACAAAAACTCACAATTCCCTCCGCATCACGCCAAATTCCTGCTAAAACCGTTGTTATAAATAATATTAATTAGATAATTTATACATTTCATATTTTCACATTCATCATATTTTGTTAATGTTGTTTCACCTATTAACAAAAAAACAAAATGTCGTATGCAAATACCAGACAAATCTGTACCCCACATACCGATATCTGATGCGCTACTGTCTGAACAACCTTTAATGCATAAGGTTTCTTCATTTAAAGATGGCATTTGGGATAGCCTTCCTATTGTTATCGGCTACATTCCCATTTCATTTGCGTTTGGTTTGAGTTCAGTCAAGTTGGGGTTCACTCCCTTAGAAGCCATTTTCTTTTCATGCATAATCTATGCCGGGGCCAGCCAATTTGTTATCACAGCTCTGCTTAGTGCCGGGATGTCACTTTGGATTACCGCCTTGACCGTGATGGCTATGGATATTCGCCATATTCTGTATGGCCCGGCATTGCGCTACCGCATTAAACAAAAATTGTCGAACAAGAAAACCATGATCTGGGCCTTTGGCCTGACCGATGAAGTATTTGCCGCAGCAACGACCAAATTAATAAAAGATAATCGTAGCTGGAGTGAAAACTGGATGGTCGCCGTTGCCATATGCTCCTGGCTCTCTTGGGTATTGGGCACTGTATTGGGAACGGTATTAGGCAACGGTTATTTGGATGAATACCCCGCCATCGAAGCCACGATGATTTTTATGCTTCCTGCCCTATTTCTGAGCTTCTTACTGGCGTCATTCAAAAAACAAAACAGCTATTGCGTCATTGCCTCTATAGCGGGAGCCATAGCCGGCATGACATTTTTTTCAATACCCATTGCCATTTTTGCCGGAATTATGAGTGGCTGTTTAGCCGCACTTTTGCAAACTAAAAATGCGCAATCTCAAAACGCACAGTTGAATAACAGTACATCATATGATTGATAATAAGATACTTTTTATCGGCCTTGTTGTAGGTATTGCTAATTTTCTATTCCGCTACCTGCCATTACGTATAGGAGGCAATCACTCACCAGCCAGAAAAAGTGGAAAGATAGGCGTCATACTCGATAGCATTGGTATTGCTTCCATTTGCTCATTGCTCATCATTTCAAGTATTCCAGAAGTGATAAAAGAGCATAATAAAATTCTTCCCACCCTATTCGGCTTTCTGACCATCTGTTTATTCTTTTATAAAACACGAAGCATTATCGTTGCAACACTGTCCGGTGCTGCCATTTTTGGATTAATATTCAAGGTATTTATGAATTAGGTATCAATATCAAAAGAAATATGATGATAATAAATAACTACAATTGCTAAATTTAACTTTTAATATAGTATTTGTATGGTTTTTAACAGAAGTTACTTTACCGGTTGAAACTAATAAGGTATCTAAACAATGGAAAGTTCATTCACTCCCACAGAAGAGTTGCTTAATTGCCGTGTAGCACAGCAAAAAAGTTTTCCCTATCAAGAAATATTGCTCACTCGCTTGTCAATGCATGTCCAGAGCAAAATACTGGAAAATCGTAATAACATGCTGAAAGCGCAAGGAATCAATGAAACCTTGTTTATGGCTCTGATGATTCTGGATACCAAAGAAAGTCGCAGCATTCAGCCATCAGAACTCAGTGCTGCATTGGGATCTTCCCGTACAAATGCAACACGTATTGCTGATGAATTGGAAAAACAAGGCTGGATAGAAAGAAAAGAGAGCCATAACGATCGTCGTTGCCTCCATCTTCAGCTAACAGATAAAGGTTCAAATTTCTTGAATAGTTTGCTGCCTCCTCAGCATGAATGCCTGGTTAAACTTTGGTCTATTCTGGATTTGGAAGAAAAAAATCAGTTAGAGAAATTGATGAGGAAAATCTTGAACCAATTAGACAATGTTGGCGATTGTTTTAGTAAGTAATCATTTCTTCCTCGAAAAGTTTTGAGCTAAGAAGAACATGTTATCGCAACATGACCTAAAAAAACTTTTCTGTTAGCCAGTATTATTTGATACTTCGTATGGCTGACTATTATCTTCAGATAAGATTAAAATCCATATTGTCCGTTTTTCCAGTAGTGTAACGACACACTACTGGAAATACCTTTGCCTGATAGCGACCACCCAGCAATTTAACCTAAGAAAAAATACGGAAATTCTCTATGAGTACTAGTGAGAAAGTAAAACTGCCGTCAAATCAAACCAGCAGCAATAAGAAGCAACAACGCCGCACTGTTATCATATCGCTGGTATCCCTTCTCCTTATTCTGGCGGTAATTTATGCCGTTTATTGGTTTCTCGTTTTGCGCCATCACCAAGAAACCGATAATGCCTATGTGGCTGGTAATCAGGTGCAAATCATGTCGCAAGTAGCGGGAAGCGTCACCACAGTCAATTTTGATAATACTGACTTTGTGAAAAGCGGCCAGGCCCTATTGCAACTCGATCCTCGTGATGCTGAGCTAGCCTTGAAAAAGGCCGAAAATGAGCTTGCCAATACAGTCCGAATCACTCATCAACACATGATTGATAGTAAAAGATTTCAAGCCACCATTGATCTGAAGAAAATTGCTCTCAAGAAAGCGCAAAGCGATCTCAATCGACGGGAGATATTGGGAAGCAAAAATTTGATTGGTAAAGAAGAGCTGCAGCATATGTATGATACTGTGGCGGCGGCTCAAGCTGAACTTGATATCGCTGTTGCCCAATACAAAAGCAATCAGGCCACCATTCTCAATACTCCACTGGAAAAACAACCGGCTGTCGAAAAAGCCGCTTCAGGCGTGCGCGATGCATGGCTTAATTTGCAGAGAACTCAGATTGTCAGCCCTGTTGATGGTTATGTTGCACGTCGCAGTGTTCAAGTTGGCTCCCGCATAAATTCAGGAACGCCATTGATGGCGATTGTACCAACCAACAATATGTGGATTGAGGCGAATTTCAAAGAAACCCAACTTGCCAATATGCGCATCGGCCAACCTGTCGAAATTACCAGCGATTTTTACGGCAGCGGCGTTGTCTATACCGGAAAAGTGGCAGGCATTGATATGGGAACCGGCAGCGCTTTTTCTCTATTGCCGGCACAAAATGCCAGCGGCAACTGGATTAAAGTTGTCCAGCGTTTGCCCGTCCGGATTGAACTTGAATCTGAGCAATTAAAACAACACCCTCTGCGGATTGGGTTATCGACTAAAGTTACGGTCGATACATCAAATACCGAAGGTTCTGCTCTGGCAACGACTGAACGTAAGCTTCCTGCTTATCACACCAATGCTTTGTCAGTCGATATGTCTCCTGCTAACAAAATAGTTACTGACATCATTAATAGTAACGTTGGGAATAACATTTAGGGGATGTCATGGCCAAAAGAGAACCTCTTACCGGTGCGAAGCTGGTTATTCTGACCATTTCGCTTTCGATGGCGACTTTCATGCTCGTTCTCGATTCTACCATCGCCAACGTCGCCATACCGACAATTGCAGGTAATCTGGGTGGTTCAATCTCGCAAGGAACATGGGTCATCACCTCCTTTGGTGTTGCCAATGCCATTTCCATCCCAATTACCGGCTGGTTAGCGAAGCGCTTTGGTGAAGTGAAATTGTTTCTCTGGTCTGCCGGAATTTTTACACTTGCATCTTGGCTATGCGGCATTTCCAGCAGTCTTGGTATGCTGATTTTATTCCGCGTAATCCAAGGGATGGCCGCAGGCCCGGTGCTTCCTCTGTGTCAAAGTCTGCTGCTGAATAACTATCCACCAGCCAAAAGAAACATGGCACTGGCTCTCTGGTCAGTAATGATCGTTGTCGCCCCTATTTGCGGGCCTATCCTTGGGGGATATATCAGCGACAACTTCCATTGGGGATGGATTTTTTTCATTAACATCCCGCTTGGGATTGCGATTATTTTTGTCATAATGCGGCTATTGGGTAAACGCGAGACAGAAACAGAGATTAAACCGATTGATACCATGGGTTTATTTTTATTGGTTGTCGGTATTGGCTCCCTGCAAGTTATGCTTGATCAAGGTAAGGAGCTTGACTGGTTTAACTCAACGGAAATCATTGTTCTGGCAATCATTGCCGTACTCGCCCTGATTTTCCTTGTAGTATGGGAGCTGACGGACGATCACCCGATTATCGATCTCTCGCTTTTTAAAGAACGCAATTTCTGTATCGGTACACTCTGTATCAGTTTAGCCTTCATGCTTTACTTCGGTACGATAGTCCTGTTGCCTCAGCTATTACAGGAAGTTTTCGGCTATACAGCAACTTGGGCTGGTTTTGCCGCTGCGCCAGTGGGATTATTGCCTTTGCTGCTGTCTCCCGTCATTGGGCGATTTGGTCATAAGATAGATATGCGCTATCTTGTGACATTCAGCTTCCTCACTTATATGGGCTGTTTTTATTGGCGGGCATATACATTTGAACCAGGCATGGATTTCGCCGCTGCCGCTTGGCCCCAATTTGTCCAAGGACTCGCCATGGCATGTTTTTTTATGCCATTGACCACGATTACACTCTCCGGTCTCTCGCCAAGCCGAATGGCTTCGGCTTCCAGCCTGTCAAACTTTTTCCGTATATTGTCGGGTTCCATCGGTACGTCCATCACAACTACCATGTGGACACAGCGCGAATCCATACACCACGCCAATTTTGCGGAATATATCAACCCATACAACCCTGAATATCAGCAAATTCATCATCAGCTAGCCCAATTGGGCATGAATGATCAGCAGATTGCAGCCTATCTGGCGAAACAGATTACCAATCAAGGACTGATTATCTCATCCAATGAGATCTTTTGGTTCTCTGCGGGTATTTTCTTGATTTTGACTATGTTGGTTTGGCTGGCAAAACCGCCATTTTCCGCAGGAGGCAAAGAGAGTGAAGGGGCACATTGATTATATAATCAATGTATCCGATGATAACGGGAGAATTAACTCCCGTTATCATCCCTCGGCAGCTCTTAGCTGCAATATGCAAAACAAGATGAAACAAAATTCACATTACATCGTATTTGCCGTTTCATGCACAAATGATGCAATGGGGTTAACCAAATTATCTGCAAACTTGAAACTTTGTGAGGGATCGCTTAAATCGAGCATTTGACGGTTGTTCGCGATTTGTAGCCGATTCAAGCAACAACGTTTAATTTCTGGCGTGAATAGCTCATAACGTTCAAATTGATGGTTAAATTCCGGATGCTGAGATTGGTAATCCAAAATGCAATCTGCCACTGCCTGCCAAAATTTATCCTGCCCATACCCCGCCTGTTCATCCAAAATGGCAGCCAAGTAACGAAAAACGCCATCAAACACATCTGACAGTATCGTCAACGTTTTCATCTCTTCTGGCATGCTAACTTTCACTCGGCTGGCTTTTTCCGGCAATTCTGCATCTGGGTTGATAACCAGAATCTCTTCCGCCAAATCCTTCATGAAAATATATTGCGGAATATGGTTCTCCATCACCATGATGATGTTTTCGCCATGTGGCATAAACATCAAGTCGTAAGCGTAGAGACAATGCAACAAAGGAGCGAAATAACAATTAAGGTAACGTCTGATCCAGTTTTCTACTGGCAACCCCGAAGCAGATATCAGTGCCGGCAAAAAAGCCTTTCCATGTTGGTCATAATGCAACAGCGCTGCCATAGTCATTAAGTTCTGGCCAGGCTTGATAAGCTGTAATGGATTTTCTCGCCACAATGCTGCCATCATTTTCTTATAAGGAGTATCCCCTTGAACGGCTTGTTCGTAGTAACTGTTTTTAAAACCTATGCTGGCAACTTCCCGCAAAATTCGGAAACCGTAGCCGTGCAAAACATCGTCCTTTTGTAGCAAATCAGACAACCAATCATTAATGCCGGGCGTTGTCGCCATATAGTACGCCGATAACCCACGCATAAATCCCATATTCAGAATAGAAAGCGCTCCTTTTACGTAGTAACGCTGAGGATGGCTACGATTGAACAAAGTTCGTATTGATTGCTGAGCCTGATAAACATCCGTGCCCTTGCCCAAATACACTAACTTCCGGTTGGCAATATCATGAGCGAATACAGAGGGAAGTTTATTTTTCCATTGCCAAGGATGGAAAGGCATCAGCAAATATTCTTCAGGATCTAATCCCAGAAGGATCAATTGATGATTGAAATGGGAAATCTCGTCAGCGCCCAACTCGTGCTCCAGCAGTTGTTGGTAACTAAGTTCTTCAATGCAGGCAAAATGCGCTTTACTCTTGTGCGCTGCCAGCCATACCAAATGCATGTCAGCAGCAGATTCCGGGCTAAAATTCTGAAAGTCTTCCACATCAAAACCAATGCGCCCATTGTTGGCAACAAAAATGGGATGCCCTTCCATCATTTCAGCTTCAATGGTCTGAAAATCAGCGTTGACCAATGCTTCAGCACTGATACCCTTGCGGTGATATTTAAATGCGCTGCTGTACAGTGTACTGGTCAACTCTTCCAAGTAAGTCGGCATCACGCTATCACTGATACCTAACTGATTTTTGAATTCGATCACGAACCAGACAAAATCCAATTCAACCTCATTTCCATTTTGTTGCTTCTTCAAAGAATCAGCATCAATTAACCAGTGATCCATTGCCAACCGCCGGGCCCGGAAATAGTAACTTATGGAATATTCGTGATTATCTAAACGGTAATTGTGATAACCCTGTTTATCGGCTGCTTCGGTCAATCGTTCAGGTGACAACAGGCATTCATGGGCAAATTCGGAAATGGCTTTCCGTATATGTAACCGATTCACTTTCTGCCAAATTTGCGGGTTCAGATGGCTAATCAAGGCGTGACCCCGGTTTTGATAGGTTGGTGTTGATGAAGCGTTCTTTTGCAATGCCATGTGATGTTGCTCCCTTGTACAGAATGCCAGCCCTGCGGTTTTATGTGGTAGTTGCACCGTTTTTTCATAAACAAAGCCCGCCCGCAAATTGAGTTGATGGATTTTTTCATTGCGAATATCAGGTTCAACGACAATTCGCTTAATGGCGGGATTACTGAAAATAAATGCAATGGCAGTTTGGAAAATGCCCCAGGTAAATTGGCTAATCTTCCTCTCTGGTGGCGCAACCAGAATATGCATTCCCATATCATCCGGACAAACTGAGTAATACTCTCCTATCAGGTCTGTCTGTGCCTGATAACATTCCAACAGGAAAGCGGGCTTCCCTTCAAATATGCCGATAAAGACGGAATTGGGCTGACGCGCAAGCAAGTCTTGATAAAAATCAGATACCTGCTGCCTAGTCTGTCCCTGCATGCCCCAATAATAGGCATAATCCCGATTAACCCAATCAGTGATAATCGCAATATCATCAGCCAAAATCAGTGGGCGCAAAGAAAAAGTACCAAACTCCGGAAGTGTTTTTTCAAATAATACTGTAGCAGTAGTCAACATTAGATAACCTCTCCATTTGCCACACCGAATTGCTGAAACGCGATGCTTTTTTCTATCGAATAATGCTCTTTTCCCGTAATTTCCTTAATCAATCGGGAGTTGCGGTAGCTTGCCATGCCCAAATCAGGGGTCACAAATCCGTGGGTGTGGAGTTCAACATTTTGCACAAAAATTTCATTTTTATGGTCGATGCTGTAATTGCGCTGAACATCATAACGCCCTTGATTGTCCCAGCGAATGAGCTCCCGTATATCTTCGATAAAACCGGGCGTTTGGTATTGATAGCCCGTGGCAAGGACGACAGCGTCCGTTGTCAGGGAAAATTCCTCTTCCTGCTCTTGATGGAATAAATCCAATGTCAGTTTTTCTGCGGTTCCCTGCCCCTCTTCTGTATGACGAACCCGCTGCAATTCGCTATTGGTGTATAACCCAACGTTCAATTCTCCATTTAATCTTTTGGTATACATCAAATCGAAAATTTCATTGATCAGTGAACTATTAATGCCTTTATAAAGTGATTGCTGCGTGCGATTCAGGGAGTCACGTTTGTTTTCCGACAGCCCATAAAAGTAATCAACATATTCGGGCGAAGTCATTTCCAGCGTGAGTTTGGTATATTCAAGAGGGAAAAACCGCGGAGAACGAGTTACCCAATTGAGTTGATAGCCATGAACATCAATGTCTTGCAGCAGATCATAAAATATTTCTGCGGCACTCTGCCCGCTGCCCAGAACAGTAATCGTTTTTTTCCGCTGTAACGCGGCCTTATTTTTTAAATAATTTCCTGATGACACCATCTCTTCGGCAAAGGGCCTGCAACATTGAGGTATATACGAAGAAGGCCCGGTTCCCAATACCAGCTTCTTGCAGAAAAATTGGTGCTGATCCCCCGTCACTGTATCTGAACAGAGCAAAACGTAATGTGAATAATCAGAGTCATAACTGATTTTTTCCACTCGTGTATTAAAACGTAGATTAGAGAGTTGCTTTGCCGCCCACTGGCAATATTGGTTATATTCTTTACGCATCAGGAAAAAACTTTCCCGGATATAAAATGAGTAAATACGGCCTTTTTGCTTAATGTAATTAAGGAAACTAAATGGGCTGGTCGGGGATGCCAGCGTCACTAAATCCGCCATGAAAGGTGTCTGCATAGTGGAATTTTCCAGCATCATTCCCGGATGCCAATCAAAAGCAGGTTTTTGATCGAGAAACAAACAATTAAGATCTTTTATCGGCTGAGACAAACAAGCCAACCCCAGATTAAATGGTCCAATGCCAATTGCAATAAAGTCATAAGTTTGGGTTGTCATAATTACTCCTAATAAAGCCACTTACTTAGAGAAATAACGCTTATTTATTTGATAGGTTCACCACTGGAGAAAACTATTCATCGCCAGCCTCAGTGCTGGTTTCAACAAGCACTGCCTGCCATACACCGATAATAAATACCAGCAATATATGTGGGATGATAAAATAAACAGCACCCTGATATAAAGGCACAGCCATTCCTCCAATGTAAGAACAAAAAAATACAATGGATAATCTAGCTTTAAATTCTAAAATAACAGCAATAGTTCCTTGAACGATACTCAACCAGATAATTAATTACCCTGACGCAATATTGATTTTATCTTTACAATAAGATCGTAGATAATTGTTAAATACCGTTCAGAATTATCACCATCAAATAAACACCGATAAAAAACACCTGTTATTAGGATGTTTATTTTTCATTGGAAGTGATTTTTTGATTGAAAATTCAAAAATATATTGAGCTTTACCAGACATGGCATATCCTTAATATTTATTACCCTCTGTTTTTCACACTTATGTATTATTAGCCAAACTAATTCTCTCATCTCCACAACCACCGCTTTTATAAACATACGGTTATCTATGTCTCTGATAAAGAATCCTTTGGCTGTCACACGATATCTTGAAAATACATTATGTTAGAAATTCATTAGGAATATGTAATTTATAGTTAATATTTGCTCAACATTACTTAATAAATAATAAGTTGCTCCATTAACAAATGGAGCCGATAATTTTTAACATCATCAAATCATGATAATTTTCTTTATAAATTATAAGGTTACCAATACTGCTTATGCTGTCAATTCAAGAGGGCAATCATGGCAATTCCCTACCCCTGGCAGCTTATTTCTTTGACAACAGCAACGACGTTGTATGATATTATTTTTCAATATAACGGTACGATAAAGAGGGTTATCTTTACCATTAGGCAGAGTTTGTTCAAAGAAAAGATTCTGGATTAATGCGTCATACTGAGCGCCTATTCTTTCCTTAAAATTATCTAAATACCAATACATAACATAGCCGATATTATTCCATAGCAAACGCCCATTTATTCCACGGGAAGATTCTATTTTTTCACACACAGGAATAATATGCCGCTCCAACATTGAATGATAACGTTCCAACAGAGATATTGATATAGATTCATCCATCCAGGTTAATTGATAATAAGCAATATTTGGCCTGCCTGTTTCATGGAACTCTACCTGAAAAAGATTATAATCTGTATCAACAGCCCGAGGATATTCGATTAACATCAGCATCATTGATGGAACAATTAAACCAAAATACCATTGTGCCCATAAAGAATAAAGCCCTTTTTGATTTGGTTTCAATTCATTATTATCATAATAAGAATCCTGATAGCTTTTCATCAATAATTTAAATTCTTCTTCGTTTGACCATTGATGAAGACCCATGCTTTTTGCTGGAATATTATCTGAATTTATTTTTATTAATGAATTAAAATGGCTAAATGCACCATCAAACAATTCAGTTATATCATCAACCGATATCTCAGACATCATTTCAATAGTTCCACTTTCATTGTTCATTCCATACTCTCCTCTATCAATTATAAATTTCGAGCATAAAATTCAGTGCGTTATTCATTTATTTTGAACTTGGGAATAATTAATGGTTTATTAGATTCAGGATCACAAATAATCCTGCATGATAAACCAAACACTTCTGCGATACTCTGTACTGTCACAACTTCTTCAGGAACACCTTCTGCATAAACCTGACCATCCTTCATCATAATAAGGCGGGAGGCATAACGCAGGGCCAAATTAATATCATGCAGAACCAACACCAATGTTTTACCTTGTCGGTATAAATTCTGGCATAGATCCAGCAATTCAATCTGATGAGAAATATCCAAATACGTGGTTGGTTCATCCAACAAAATGATCGGGGTTTGTTGTGCCAACGTCATGGCAAACCAAGCTCGTTGACGTTGCCCTCCTGACAATTCACTCACCAATTTATGTGACATGTCCCATAAATCCACTGCCTTCAATGCCTCATTAACGACTTTCTCATCCTCCGGCGACCATTGACGCAGAAAAGATTGGTAAGGATAACGCCCGCGAGAAACCAGATCATAGATTGTCAATGATTCAGTAACGGCAGCACCTTGTGTCAGTAGCGACAATTCTCGGGCAACTGTTTTAGGTTTATAACGATGAATATTAGCCCCATCCAGCAAGACTTCTCCACCCTGTGGCTGCATGCTGCGGCTGATTGCCCGCAGCAGGGTTGATTTCCCACACCCGTTAGGGCCAATGATGACACTAAACTCACCGTCATGGATCGCCAGATTCACCCCATTGATAATGGTTTTTTTACCGTATGCCAGTGACAAGTCTTGCACTTTCAATCTTGAAGTAGTCACTGAAGAGTTGACATCCGATGACATTATCGCGTTCTCCTTAATTCGGCATACAGTAAATACATTAAATAAACTCCTCCCAAGACAGCCGTAATGACTCCCACGGGTAAACGGGCTGAAGTTGGCAACATTAACGTGATTAAATCAGAAGCCAACATAAGCAAAGCGCCCACCAGCGCAGTGCAAAACAGAGCTGCACCTTTGTTTCGGACTAAACGTCTGGCAATTTGCGGCGCAGACAGAGCAACGAATGCAACAGGCCCGACAACCAACACCGACATGGTAGCGAAAACCACTGCCAATAATATGCTGGCAATCTGGATAAGACGTACTGGTACGCCCAACGTACTGGCAACATCATTGCCACAATGGGTGTAGTTCAGTTGCCTGCCCAACCAAAATAAGACGGGAATAAACAGTATCATTCCACTAATCAGCGCCACATTTTGCCAATCCTGACTGGCAAGGCTGCCTCTTAGCAACGATTGCAATTGTGCAGCCTGCTCAATACGAATATTTGAAGAAGCAAAATCGACAAAAGCCATGCTTAGTGCCGCAATGGCAATGCCTGAGATGATGATCTTGTTTGCCCGCATAGTGCCAAAGCCGGCACCATTGCCGAGAAAAACCAATAACACCGCGATTAAGGCCCCCAATAGTGCGCCCAATGGCACTGGCAAAACTTCTGGCCAAATCACCATTGCCACGACAATACCCACTGCTGCCCCACCATTAACGCCAATAATATCTGGGCTGCCCAGAGCATTGCGGGTTGTTAGCTGAAACAGGGAGCCTGAAAGAGCCAATGTTATTCCCGCGCCAATCGCCACTAAGGCTCTTGGTAAACGGAGTTCTGTCAGGATGAATGCTTGGTAAGGTGTTTCCATTAGTAAAAACGGATTATCCATCCCTTCTCTGCCCATCGCTAAGGACAAATAAAAAAGCACTGCAATTAACAGTAAAATAGAGAAAATAACCCTGACTACCGAGCGTGAAGGAGCGATGAAAGTGGACGCTCCCAGTTTGAGTGTTCTAATTTTTGGTGCTGCCATTGGTGGATGAATTAAGGCCATAATTTACTCTTCCGCCATTTTATGGGCGCGGGTTTTTGCGACCAAATACAGTAAGGGTGCACCAATACACGCGGTGATAATGCCAACCATAATTTCTTCCGGAGCTATCAGTAACCGGGCGACAATATCCGATATCAGCAATAAACATGCCCCTGCAAACAAGCAGTAAGGCAATAACCAACGAAAATCACTGCCCACTAATGCCCGCATCAAATGAGGCGCTGCCAAACCGACAAATGCTATCGGGCCAGCTATCGCTGTAGCACAAGCCGCAAGCATTGTTGCGCTCAGTAGAGACAATATTCGGGTGCGGGCAACATTGGCCCCTAATGAACCCGCTATTCCTTCACCAAATACCATCACATTCAAGGGAGCTGCCAAGGAAAGCGCCAATATCACAGCCACCAGCAAATAAGGGAGCAACGAACTCGCTTCACTGAATGACATTGAACTTAATGAACCAATCGTCCAAAAACGGTAAGTATCCAGTACTTGTGGGTTCAGCAGTACGACTCCTTGTACTAATGCGAACAGGCAGATATTAATCGCAGCACCTGTTAATACCAACCTGGTAGGATTGGTATTGCGTGCGCCCCCGCTGAGCGAATAAAACAAAAATGTGGATAAACTTGCACCAATAAAGGCTGTCCAGAACCGAGGAATTCCATCCAAAAATGGAATAAAAGAGAAGCAGACAACAGTAGCCGAAGCTCCTGCATTAACTCCCAATAAACCCGGATCACCCAGCGGATTGCGCAATAATCCTTGTGTAATGGCTCCCGACAAGGCCAACGCAGCGCCCGCCATTAAACCAATCAAAGTACGTGGCTCTCTGGAGTTAATGACTAAGTCATAATAGCTACCACCATCGCCCAACCAGTAATGTTGCCAAACCGCAGAGAAAGGCAGTGATTTCGACCCCAGGCTTAAGCTGGCGGCGGCACAAAGACAGGTCAGCACAATCATAAACACTAACCCAGAGATAAGAACGCTTCTCCGCTTAGAGCTGTTCATGTTTTGCTATCTCCTGCTTTAGCAATGGCATAAATTTCGGTAATCCCCAACGTAAGCTGAGTGGTGAACCATAAGACATGGACATCACAATTGATTGATCAGTCAACGGAATATATCCTCCCTGCTGAACAGCCCGGATAGTTCTGAACAATGGCTGGGATTCTGTTTCCTGACGTTCTTGTTCGCTGCTATACCATGTGACCAAGATATCGGCTCCATTAAGTAAGTCTGCGTTTTCTAAACCAATATTGACGGTAAAATTGCCGAAAGGTGCCGTTAAAGCGTCAGCTATCGGAAGTAAAGACAAACCAAGATGAACCAGAGTGTCCACTCGGGGATCATTTTTCACGTAAAGTGATAATGTATTGCCTGTAGTTCCCGCTTTGATATAAGCAAAACTATAACGGCCAATAGCAGGAATGGTGCTGCCTGCTTGTGTCAGTAAGTTATCCAGTTCCGCAATCAGTTTCTTCCCTTGTTCGGTTTTATCCAACGCTTGCGCAACCAAGGCAATTTGTTGCCTTGGTGTCGTTTGCCACGGCTTTTTCGGGTAAGCCACGACGGGGACAAAATGAGACAACTGTTTGTAATTTTCCCGCGTAATACCCGATTGGGTTGCCAGAACTAAATCGGGTTTCAGGCTGACTATTTTTTCAATATCCAACTCAGGGTACATTTCAATAATGGCGGGCAATTTTTCACCACGACGTTCTATTTCTTCCCTGAACCAAGGCAAATATCCCTCAGCATCACCGCCCCAACGATGGGATTCAATGCCGACGGGAATAACACCCAAATCCAGCAAAATATCTTCTGTGCCGGTTCCCAACGCCACAATCCGTTGTGGCGGTTGGTTTATCACCGCCGTACCCAGTTCGGTGGTAACTATTTTGGGGTAGCCTGCCATATTCGCTGGCTGGGTGTCTTTAACCGTGGGTTTGTCACAACCTGCCAACAAACTGGCCAAAAGTATCAACGGTGCGGCGATCAACATTTTGCAACGCGTTAAATTCATTGCCGATTACCCTTTATTGCTATTTGCTCAAATAGATAAAAATACATTATCGCCGCCCGTGATGGAGTTAGAATTTATAACGCAAAGTTGCTTCTACGTTACGTGGTGCACCGTAGTAGTACTGGGTATAAGCACCATATGACGTATAATATTTCTTATCGAACAGGTTATTCAGATTCACGGTTAACGAGAGATCCGGAGTGAATTGATAACGTCCCATCAATTTAACTGTCGCAAAACTGCTCTGGCCATCTCGGCGCATTTTGCCATCAGGCCCTTTAAGTTCACGATTTGTTTCGCCCTGCCAGTTAATGCCACCACCTAACGTCAAATCATTCATCACGCCGGGCAAGGTGTAAGTTGTGAATAGTTTGAACAAGCGATTTGGTGATTCCGTATTCGTGCGTTTACCGCCCGGTACTGTGGCGCGGAATTGAGTATATCCCGCATAAATACGCCAATCATCAGTAAGCTGCCCACTTATTTCAGCTTCAAAACCGCGCGTTTTTACACCGTCAACTGCAGTATAGACTCTGGCGTTTTTAGGGATTTCAGGCGCTTTAGGTTTGCCTGAAGTATCTTCACTCGTGTAGTTATCCTGACGGATTTCAAAAAGTGCCAATGAATAATCAATGCCGTTATCCAAAGCAACGCCCTTCAGCCCGAGTTCATAGTTTTCGCCTGTGACTGGCTTCAAAAGTTTGTTATTGCGGCTAATACGACTTTCTGGATCAAAAATTTTGGTATAGCTGCCATAAACAGAAAAGTCTGGTGTAAAGTTATAAACCAGTCCACCGTATGGCATAAATTCATGTTTATAATCTGCATTCTGTGGTGTGCCAAAATTATCACCACGCGTCTTCCAACTGGTAATACGCCCACCCAGAATCAATGTCACAGGATCTGCCAGAGAAAGCTGAGTAACCGCATAACCCGCAGTTTGTTCAATATAACCATGGGAGCCATTATTTCTCGTTTTGCTCCATTCCGGCTCTGCATAACCCCATGAAGGGCTAGTGAAATCACCTAATGGATACTGCGTTGAGCAAGTACCTTCCACCATACATGGAGCCCAGTAATAGTCATTCTGGAAGTTTTGCTTTTGATAATTCAGACCAAAGCTGGCGTGATGTTTACGCCCTAACAGCTCATAATGACCATTAGTTTGTAAATCGATATTACGTTGACGACGCTGCCCATCAATTAACGTGATATTACCCGGATACATTCCCTCATTCGTTACGCGATCTGGAAACCCTGTCGCCCACAGAACCTTTTGGTCCAGAGTGTTATTGTCATAGGTAAATGTCCCTTTCACATTCCAGCCATTGTCGAAATTATGTTGCAGGCTGGCAAAAGTTGAGAATGAACGCACTTTGGAAAATGCCCAATCAGGCGCGTAACTGCTACTGCGCTTGTAATCGGTTTTACTGCCATCGCTGAAATAAATGGGTAATCCGCCAAACATCCCACCACGGGTATGATTGATTTGATAATCACTGCCAATGGTCAATAATGTATTTTCGGTCAAATCCGCTTCAAGGGTGCCATAAAAAGGGTATTTCTCATGTTTATCACGATCAATAAACGAATTGGAACGCTCATAAGCAGTGACGAAACGCCCTCTGACTGTGCCGTTTTCATTTAATGGGCCAGACAAATCAATTCCAGTCCGCCATTTGTCCCAAGACCCGCCACCTAAAATGGCTTCTCCCCGAAAATCGCTGGTTGGGCGTTTACGGATGACATTAACCGCCGCCGATGGTGTTCCCGGCCCGACCATCAACCCTGCCGCCCCACGAACAACTTCAAGACGATCAATAATGAAAGTGTCCAGCAGATTATCACCATAGTTGAAACGGGTATCATAAAAAGTCGGTACGCCATCACGCAGCATGTTTCTGACGCTTATCCCTCTTGACGTAAAGGTAAAACGATCGCTGTCAGACTGATTGACTGTCATGCCTGTAATATTGTCAATAGCGCTTGTAACATTATTCAGGTTCTCATCGACCATACGCTGCTTGGTCATCACACTGACGCTTTGTGGTGTCTCACGGGCAGACAGATTCAGCCCCGTCGATGTCACCATTGACGTCGTGTTGTACATGCCGGTATCTTCCGTGACACCTTCACGCTCTGATGAAATGGGTTTTGCCGTTACGACAATTTTATCTTCCTTTCCTTGTGGTTCTGCTGCCACAGCCACACTGTTTCCTGCCAAAATCAGCGGAATCATTAAAGAAAGCAACGTTCTTTGGGTTAAATGATTTGTTTGCAAAATTGGATTGTTCACTCTTTTAATTCCCGTTACCAAAATGACTTATTGTTATGTTTACTTCTCTATCTCAACAGTTACCTGTTTCAATAACAGAATACTTATCGCACAAAGCATGAAGTGGGTTTACCAATGTTCCGGCAAATTTCAGATTTTTTTCTCGATCATCAAGATCAATCATCTGCTGGTTATTCGCCATTTGCAGACGATTCAAACAAGTCCGCACAAAATCGTGCTTGAATAGATCAAATTTGCGGAATTTTTCTATCTGATGCAGATGTTGTGATTGATAACGATGGACACATTGGGCAACCAATTCCCAAAAATGGGTTTCTGGTAATGCTGAGTATTTTTGCAGCAATGGCGTCAAATAGCGGAAAAAACAGTCAAAGATATCGAGGAAAATATAGTTTATTTTCATCTCATCTTTGATGGAGACATGAAGGAAATTAATTTCTTCCGGAAGTTGAAGTTCACCATTTAAAATAGCAATTTCTTCACCAATGTCTTTCATCAACATTTTTACCGGTACGTTATTTTCCAGTACCAGCATTAAGTTTTCGCCATGCGGCATGAAGACTAAATCGTAGGTAAAAAAAGAACGCAGTAACGGAGAAAGGTAAGCATCTAAATAACGCGATATCCAATCTTCGGCAGACAAACCTGAGCTTTGAATCAAAGCAGCAACAACTGAATTCCCTTCCCGATCGAGATGCAGCAATGATGCCATTGTCATCAGGCGCTGATTATCTTTCAGTATTGTCATTGGGCTTTCACGCCATAATGCTGACAACATTTTTTTGTGCGGATTATCTTTTTTGATAGCAGATTCAAAATAGTGATTGAAGTAACCAACGGCGGCGCGTTCTTTCAAGATCGTAAACCCTTTTTCTTGAAAAAATTCATCAGACTCAACTAGGTTGCCAAGCCACTCATTGACTTGTGGCGTGGTCACCATACTGTGTGGATCAAGCCCGCGCATGAACCCCATGTTAAGTACTGACAATGCCGTTTTTACATAGTTTTTCTTCGGTTGGCTGATATTGAATAAGGTACGGATTGATTGCTGAGCTAAATAGCGATCGTGGCCTTCCCCGAGATAAACAATATCCTGTTTCGCAATGTCTGCTGCAAAACTCATGGTAATGCGATGTTTCCATTGCCAAGGGTGTAAAGGCATCAGGTAATAATCTGACCAATTTAATCCCAGAGACTGCATTTTTCGTTTAAATTGAGCAAGCAAAAATGCTTCCAGCTCTTCAGTCACTAGCTGTGAATAGGAAAGCGAGGATAATGTAGAGAAAACGGTTTTATCCCGATGTACGGCTACCCAAATTAACGTCACGGGGTGAGCGCTCTCCGGCGCATACTCTAAATAATCATCGGCATCAAAGCCAATGCGGCCATTATTGGCAATAAAGACCGGATGCCCTTCACTCATTGCAGTTTCTACCGTCTGATAATCTGCTTGAGTCAAATCCTGCGCAGTCAGTCGGTTATTGCCATATTTAAAAGCATGGCCATAAAGTGTGCTGGATATTTCATCGAGGTAAATAGGGAATAATTTTTCAGAAATGCCTAACAATGGCTGTAATTCAATAATCAGCTCAAGAGCATCTAAAGATTGCTGTTGGTGGTGATGAAATTTAGATATAGAGGCAACATCAATATCTAAATGTTCAAGCTGATAAACCTGTGCTTGGAAATGGTATTGATATTTATCGATCTCAATACAATAAGTGTCCTCATCCTTATTGTGCACTGGGTTGATGAGTTTTTCGTGGCAAAGTTCACGTAATATTTTTGCTGTAAGATGTCGATTGGCGTGTGACCAGTTTTCCATTGTTAAATGGGAGACTTCATGACCTAAATTGGAAATTAACGGATACATTTAATAAAGCCCTTCATTCATATCCTGCATCACCTGTTTTCATATGAGGAACCTGATTAACAGGGTGATACATATTTATATAAATATCTGGATATCACTATCCATGTTATGGGTATCAGCTCTGGCTTACCAAAAATCATCGTCTTTATTTTTTATTTTCATGAATGATAATTAAAATCATTAACATTAACAACCCCACAAAAGCAGGTTATTAAGCAATAACTTGGCCACATATTTACAAAGGGAATGTAATAATAAATACGTTATAAATAATATAAATTTTAAATATTCCATTTAAAATCTAAGGTAATTACAAATGTTTCACATAAAGTAATTTCAGATTAAAATAATAACCATTGAATTTGTTTGATTTAATAAAACAATTTCACCTTGGCAATCAAAACAACCTGAATATATATGAATAAATAAAGGCCCTGACTAAATAGCCAGGGCCTTATTAATAGCAGTAATTGAGCTATCTTGTCCTACATTCGAATCACTGATTTTAGCTATGCAGCAATTCAAATTTCATTAGATAGATAAATCAAATATTATTCTGGCGCCACCATTCCGCCAACATAATTCCGGTCGCAACAGAAACATTCAAACTTTCAACCCGGCCAGTTCCGCCGATAGAAAGGCGAATATCACCATCTTCCCAAATACTGTCACTTAAGCCGTCACTTTCCTGCCCCAAGACCAAAACCATTTTTTCCGGCAATGTTGCTTGCGCCAATGCTGTGCTTCCCTTATGGCTGGATGTCGTCACAATGGTGTAGCCTGCATCGCGGAATTGGTTCAACGTATTTGTGAAACCGTCAGCGTCAATGCCTTTGATATGTTCTGCGCCACCTTCAGCTGTACGAACCGCAGCACCTGACTCCAGCATTGAGGTATCCTGCAAAATAACCCCTTGTACACCAAAGTGTGCGCAGCTACGCATGATTGCGCCAAGGTTATGTGGATTACCAACGTTTTCCAATGCCAAAACGCAATCTTTCGCTGGAGCCTGCTGTAAATAAGTTTCTGCATTTAAGCCATTGCGCTTCTTGATCAAGAAACATACGCCACCATGATGCTCAGTGCCGGATGCTTTAGATAACTCTTCATCATCGACCACATGGTAAGCCTTACGGTTTGCAGCCATCCATTTCAACGCATCACGAAAACGTGGAGTGATTGACTGGACAAACCAAGCCCTGACAATCGCATCCGGGCGATTTTGGAACATGGCCTGACATGCATTTTCACCATAAATACGGGTTTCTTCCAAACGCTGACGGCGAAGCTGTTCAGGATCGATGTAGCTTTTCCCACTTATTCCGCCATGATCTGGTGTCTGAGACTCACCCTCTGGTCGAGATACAATTTTCCAAGGAGAACGTTCACCGGAATGCCCTGAGCGTTCATTGTCACGACGACGTTCACCTTGTTCGCGCCCTTTACCAAACGAACGTTTATTGTTGTTATGGCGATCACTGTTTTTATTACGATCACTATATTTATTGCGATCGCTGTTCTTACTGCGATCATCATTTTTATTGCGATCATTATTTCTGCGGCGATCGCCGTCATTACGACTGTCATTATTGTCCTCATTACGGACATACATGACTTTGACTTTGCCGTTTTTACCACTATAGGAATCGTTCATTTATTTCTCCAACTGCGCTATGGCGCGAAGATTACCCGATGTGCGCGCCCGAAGCTACCTCTGGCAACAACAATCTATTAAAATATCCGCTAATTTTTTTCCTGGCTTGACCCACGAACATGTTTGAGTTCTTAAATGAGAAATAACAACGCCGTTTACCAGCTTCGTCAACATCGCCTCGCTCGCTCTACTCGC
Source organism: Xenorhabdus santafensis (assembly GCF_033949405.1). Classification (NCBI taxonomy): domain Bacteria; kingdom Pseudomonadati; phylum Pseudomonadota; class Gammaproteobacteria; order Enterobacterales; family Morganellaceae; genus Xenorhabdus; species Xenorhabdus santafensis. Next base: position 45,568 of record NZ_VCDN01000050.1, read on the forward strand.
CCTTTTCAAGCGAGAGGTTGCAGGGTACAGCGTTGCCTGCATTGTTTATTACCTAAAAGAAAGTGCCTGTGTGAAAGGATCTCACCAGTAACTGCGGCGAGTCGCTTTTGTCTCATTATGTTTGATACTGAGCCAATGAAACCCAGCAATACTGGAAAATTGATTGCAGATATTTTACCCGATACGTACGCTTTCCTCTGGTCCAGAACTGAACCAGATCAACAAATGCTAGAAGTATTGCGTGACCCAACCCGGCAACCCTATTTGATCTTCCCGGGTAGCTATGCCACACCCCCTCGCACTGTGTACCAGCAACTTCCTGATCATCAGAAACCACCGTTGTTCATTATATTGGATGGTACCTGGCCCGAAGCAAGGAAAATGTTCCGCAAAAGCCCATATTTGGATGATATTCCTCTATTGTCTATTGATAGTCTTGCCAAAATGGATTATTTGCTGCGAATACCATCAAGAAAGGAACAGCACTGTACCGCTGAGGTTGCAGCCGCTGCGCTTGAATTGGCGGGCGATCTTGATGCATCAGAATCCTTACTCAATCACTTCAATCACTTTCGTGAACAGTATCTGGCAGGAAAGGCTAATCTTCCGGAGGAATCAATTACTGTAACTCTTGACAATGCCTACTAAAGTACTAGATGGTGGCTAACATTAGTCATGAAAATTGCTTAATTCGCGGTAATTGTTAAATCAGCGGTGATTATTTATTGATAACGGTGATTGTTTACTGATGTAGTAACTGATGAGGATCCCAGAATGAGCCAGCGTGGACTTGAAGCATTATTACGCCCTAAATCTATCGCCGTTATTGGTGCTTCTGAAAAGCCAGAAAAAGCCAGTTCAATGTTAATGCGAAATTTGCTGATGGGTGGCTTTACCGGGCCTATTTTGCCTGTAACCCCTAACAGGCACGCCGTTTCAGGCGTATTGGCTTATTCTTCTATCGATAAATTACCGCTGCTTCCCGATCTTGCTGTCATCTGTACACATCACAGCCGCAATTTATCGTTGCTGGAACAGTTGGCTCAACACGGATGCAAAACCGTTATCATTCTCTCCTCACCGCCATCGCAATTTGCAGAGTTGAAACAATACGGGCAAAAATATCATATCCGCATTCTAGGGCCCAATAGTCTGGGTATTTTGGCTCCCTGGATTGGCTTGAATGCCAGTTTTTCTCCCATCCCTATCCTTAAGGGCAAATTGGCATTTATTTCTCAATCAGCCGCAATCTCAAACACAATTCTGGATTGGGCTAACCATCGCAATATTGGTTTTTCATATTTTATTGCTTTGGGAGACAGCGTTGACATTGATATTGATGACCTGCTTGATTTTCTGGCAAGAGACAGCAAAACCAGTGCAATCTTGCTGCACCTCGAACATATCAGCGATGCCCGGCGTTTTCTTTCAGCCTCCCGAAGTGCTTCACGCAATAAACCTATTCTGATAGTGAAAAGCAGCCGAACCCGAAAAGCACAACAATTATTGGGTGAGCAACAGAATTTTGATGCCGCTTATGACGCAGCCATTCAACGTGCCGGGCTATTGCGCGTACAAGATACACATGAAATGTTTTCAGCGGTAGAAACATTAAGCTTTATGCGGCCATTGCGTGGAGAACGTTTGTTAATCGTCAGTAATGGCACGGCACCGGCCGCAATGGCGCTAGATGAGTTACTCAGGAGAGCAGGCAAGCTAGCAGTGCTTGGGGAAGAGGTCATCAGCAAACTTTCAAGTGTGCTTCCTGAAACATTACTTCTGCGAAACCCCTTGGATATTGGCGATGATTCCTCAACGGAGCAATACATTACAGCGCTCAAACTATTGCTGGACAGCTATGATTACGATGCTTTGCTGCTGATCCATTCTCCCAGCGCCATATCTCATAGTCAGGCTACTGCAACCCGGGTTATCCAGACGATTAAAGAACATCCACGCGGAAAATGGATCACTCTTTTTACGAATTGGTGCGGTGAATATTCTTCAATGGAATCACGGCGTTTATTCAGTGAAGCCGGCATTCCAACTTATCGTACGCCGGAAGGGGCGATCACTGCCTTTATGCATATGGTGGAATATCAGCGAAATCAAAAGCAACTTAAAGAAACGCCATCTCTGCCCATTGGTATCACTTCGAATGCGACCCGTGCCCATGAATGTATACAAAAATCCCTTAATAGTGGAAATACCCAACTGGATACCCATGAAGTACAATCCATTCTTGAAGCATATGGTTTAAAACCTTTGCCAACCTGGATCGCTCATAACAGTGATGATGCAGTGAATATCGCCGAGAAGATTGGGTATCCTGTCGCTCTGAAACTTCGTTCTCCCGATATTCCGCATAAATCAGAAGTTCAAGGGGTCATGCTTTATTTGCGCAATGCCGATGAGGTTAAGACAGCCACGCAAGCGATGATTGAACGCGTCAAACAAAATTTCCCGCAAGCCAGGATTCATGGCCTGTTAGTACAAAGCATGGCTAACCGGGCCGGCGCACAAGAATTAAGGATTTCTATTGAGCAAGATGAGATCTTTGGCCCCTTAATCATGCTCGGGGAAGGCGGTGTTGACTGGACTCATGAAACACAAGCTGCGGTAGCCCTTCCTCCCCTGAACATGGCATTGGCTCGCTATCTGGTCATTGAAGCCATTAAAAGTGGCAAAATAAAGTCCGGAGGCTCATTACTGCCGTTGGATATTCCTGCCCTCAGTCAGTTATTGGTCAGAGTCTCCAATCTTCTGATCGATTGCCCTCAGATAATGCGCATGAATATTCATCCTTTGCTTGCTTCTGGCAATGAATTCACACTATTGGATGTCGTCATGGAGTTGGCGCTAGTAACAGGCGATCCCCATCATCGTCTTGCCATTCGCCCTTACCCCAATGAACTGGAAGAAACTATCTATATAAAAGACGATTTAACCTGTCTTCTGCGCCCAATCCTGCCAGAAGATGAACCTTTGCTGAAAGCCTTTATCGGCCAAGTGACAAAAGAAGACCTATATTACCGCTATTTCAGTGAGATCAATGAATTTACCCATGATGATCTCGCCAATATGACCCAAATTGATTATGACCGGGAAATGGCATTTGTCGCTGTGCGTAATCCGACGACTGAACCAGAAATTATTGGAGTAGCCCGTGCGATGGCCGATCCTGATAATATCGAAGCCGAATTTGCGATATTAGTGCGATCAGATCTCAAGGGAATTACGTTAGGCTATCAACTCATGACCAAGTTGATCCAATATACAAGAGAGCATGGCATCCAAACACTAACTGCAATCACCATGCCGGAAAATCGTAATATGATCCAACTTGCGAAAAAACTGGGATTTGCTGTCGATATTCAGTTGGAAGATGGCATTGTTAATCTGGTATTGAAGCTTTAATAAAAAGTGAATTCATACTCACAATGAACCAAACTAATGGTATCATCACCAGATCATTTTGATTCATACACCTTATGATGGAATATAATCCATCTAAACCAAGAGAAAAAACGCACTGTGATGTTGTCCAAATTTAAACAAGCAAAACACCAACAACACCTTGCACAACTGCCTAAACTACCGCAGTCAGTTGCTGGTATAGAGACACTTTACCAATCTAAAGTGTTCTACAGCACCTTACTCGAACGCATTGCCAGCGCCCAAAAACATATCTATATCGCTGCCCTATATTTAGAGCACGACGATGCCGGACGAGATATTCTGACCGCACTCTATGCTGCCAAGCAAAAACGTCCAGAATTGGATATCAAAATATTTGTTGATTGGCATCGTGCTCAACGAGGTCGCATTGGCGCAAAAGCTGCAGCAACAAACGCAGATTGGTATTGTTCCATGGCTGAAAGCTATCCTGATGTCGCTATTCCTGTTATGGGTGTCCCTGTAAACACTCGTGAAGCACTCGGGGTTTTGCATCTAAAAGGCTTTATATTTGATGATACGGTAATTTATAGCGGTGCCAGCATTAATGATGTTTATCTGCATCGCCACGAAAAATATCGTTATGACCGTTATCATTTATTAAATAATGCAAAACTTGCGACAGTCATGAAGCAGTTCATTGATGAAAATATTCTGGCATCTGAAGCGGTGAGTAATTTAGCTCAACATAACCGCCCTCGCAGTCTTGAGATTAAAAATTTAATCCGGCAGTTTCGTTCATCACTACGCAGTTCTGAGTATCGATTCAAAAACCAAGCTTCAAATGAGGAGCTGGCCGTAATTCCTCTGATTGGGTTGGGGAAAAAGAATCTGCTGAATAAAACAATCTGCGATTTGATGGCCTGCACTGAAAATAAATTGGTCATCTGTACACCTTATTTCAACTTGCCTGCTGTATTGGTACGCTCAATATCACGGTTGCTCCGCCAAGGAAAACAAGTTGAAATCATCATCGGTGACAAAACGGCCAACGATTTTTATATCCCGCCGGAAGAGCCTTTTAAAATCATCGCGGCATTGCCATATCTGTATGAAATTAACTTACGCCGTTTTACCAGCCGGCTACAGAAGTTTATCGATAGCCAGCAATTAACTATTCGGCTATGGAAAGATCAGGACAATACTTATCACTTAAAAGGTGTTTGGATTGATGATAAATGGCAATTGATTACAGGTAATAATCTCAATCCTAGAGCATGGGGGCTGGATTTAGAAAATGCTATTCTGATCCACGATCCTCAACACGAAATGCAAGAACAACGCAGGATGGAGTTGGAGCATATTCGTACTTATACGAAGGTTATCAACAATTATCAAGAGCTGGAAAGTATCCAGTTTTACCCTGTCAAAGTTCGTAAGTTAATACGTCGCTTGCGCCGTATTCGAGTTGATCGGTTGATCAATAGGATATTGTAATACCAATAGGCCATAGAATAGATCAATTATAAACTGATAAATAGTTATCAAATAATCAATCCTCGTTTGCAATCGTAAGCGGGGATTTTTTGTATCTTATTTATCAAACAGCTATGATTTATAAAAACTAAATCATGGCGTCATTTATAATGAGAAAAATCGTCATTTCCTTATTGAAAAATATATTAATAATATCTCCTCTTCTATTAAATGCTTCTTGCACTAATATCCGCCAAGCCAATGATAATTGGTCTGGTAAAGATAAAGTACAACATTTTCTGTTTTCCGCCGCTATGACTGTAGCTGGAAATGCCTATGGCGAGCGCCAAAATTGGGGGCACCGTGAAAGTGCACAATTCGGATTGTTATTTTCAATCGGCCTTGGAGCAGCAAAAGAGCTTTATGATAGTCGCCCGTCAGGAACCGGCTGGAGTTGGCACGATATTGCTTATGATATCGCCGGTGCGATCACCGGCTACAGCTTATATCAATCCATGAAGTGATTTTTTGAAGTTTACCAAACGCAAAAAAGCCATCCGGTATCGGATGGCTTTTTCGTCTAAT
>NZ_VCDN01000051.1:0-639 GCF_033949405.1 Xenorhabdus santafensis
AGCCGGATACCAAAAAGTAGCGACTTGGTTCGGAGAGACTTCGGTTCTGATGGCGCTTTTTTGCGGCTTCCTATCAAGGTATCCTGCGTGTTCATCCAAATGCTGGATATTGCCGCTGCATTCGTTGCCCTGACCCGTGCCTGATAAAGCCCATCATCAACATTCGGCACCTCAAGACCCCGTGCAGTAGTCTGGGGAGCCGTTATCCAGTTACCGTTATCTTTACGCCATTCGACTTCATAAGCCACTGCACTATCGGCTGCGTCCCATGTGATTTGTAGCGTGTTGGAGATTATGCCCTGATTAAGCGAGTAATAACTGTCGATAAGGACATTCTTCGGTGCCGGCTGAACACGGGGGGGAATGATGGCCACAGTGCGTTCGTCAATACGGGTATTCTTGTCTATAAGCGCATACTTGTCAGGGTTGTGCTCAACCGCAGTGATGTCAAATGACACGCCGTCCTCACCCGCTTTGATACCAATAACCCGGAAAAGTTGCTTTAGCTCATGACGAGATTCGATGGCCCAAACTGCGCCCACATCAGGTCGTTCTGGGTAAGCATAACCAATGCCCCATACAGAGACCTCCTGTCCTTTAATCCCTGAAATAAGATCCCTTCTTACCTTACCTGACGGC